>CADBKB010000209.1:1246-2070 GCA_902795095.1 Oscillospiraceae bacterium | reverse complement strand
CTCGCTTGCATGGCGCCTGCGGGCGCTCACGCCTCGGCGGGGAGTTTACAATAAGGTCAGGACAGCAGCATGCGGTCGTTGTCGAGGGCACGGCCGACGCCGGCCTTGAAGCGTTGGAGCAGGTCGTCGACGGTGAGGCCGCGGCGCTCTTCGCCCGCGATGTCGAGGATGATGTTGCCGGCGTCCATCATGAGGGTGCGGTTGCCGAGATTCAGGGCGGACTGCATGTTGTGGGTGATCATGAGGCAGGTGAGATGATCCTCTTCGACGATCTCACGTGTGAGCTTCAGGACCTTTTCGGCCGTGCCGGGGTCCAGGGCGGCGGTATGCTCGTCCAGAAGGAGGAGCTTCGGGTCGGCCATGGTGGCCATCATGAGGGTCAGGGCCTGGCGCTGGCCGCCGGAGAGGAGGCCGACAGGCTGCTTCATGCGGTTCTCGAGGCCCATGTCCAGCAGGGCCAGGCGGTCGCGGAAGGCGTCCTTCTCGGCACGGGTCACATGGCTGAGCCAGCCGCCTCTCCCCGCGGCGAGGGCCAGGTTCTCCTCAATCGTCATGCCGGGGGCGCTGCCCAGCATGGGGTCCTGAAAGAGGCGGCCGATGATCTTCGCCCGCTTGAACTCCGGGAGGAAGGTGATGTCGCGGCCGGCGAGGACGATGCTGCCGGAATCGGTATAGAAGCTGCCGGCGATGGCGTTGAAGAGGGTGGACTTCCCTGCCCCGTTGGCGCCGATGATGGTGACGAAGTCGCCCGGGTCGAGGTGGAGCGAGAGGTCGCGGATGGCGCACTTCTCGTTCACGGTGCCGGGGTTGAAGGTCTTGGAGAT
>CADBKB010000209.1:0-1235 GCA_902795095.1 Oscillospiraceae bacterium | reverse complement strand
CGGCGGCGGAGCATGGGGACCTGGCCCTTCAGGTAGGGGCCGGAGATGGCGATGATGACGATCACGGACGAGACCAGCTTCAGCATCGAGGCCGGCATGTCAAAGCGCAGGGCGACGGCATAGACCAGGCGGAAGATAAACGAACCCAGCACCACGCCGACGGCGCGCTTCGGGATGCTGCCCCGGCCCATGAAGGTGCCGCCGATGAGGAGGCTTGCCAGGGCGATGGTCACCATGCCGGTGCCGATGTCGATGTTGACGGACTTCTGGGACTGGGCCAGGAGGCAGCCGGAGAGGGCCGTGAAGGCATTGGCCACGCAGAGGCCCACGGTGGTGGTGAAGGCGGGGTTAATCGAGGACGAGCGCACCATGTCGGGGTTGTTGCCCGTGGCGCGGATCGCGAGGCCGAGACGCGTGCGCAGGAAGAGCGAGAGGAAGACGATCACGAGAACCACGGCGACGAGGGCCACCAGGAGCTTATACTGGGACGCCAGGGCCGTGCCCTTCAGAAGGTTCTTCGCCAGGGTGAAGACGGTCTCGGTCTTGTTCATGTTCAGGAGCGAGGAATTGCCCATGACGGCGATGTTGATGGAATAGAGGCCGGTGTTGACGATGATGCCGGCGAGGAGGCTCTCGACCCCCATGCGGGTCTGGAGCAGGGCCGTCACGAAGCCCGAGACGATGCCCGCAAGCACCGCGGCCGGCAGGGAGAGCCAGGGGTGGCCCGAGATGGCGACCACGGCCCCGACGCAGGCGCCGAGGGTGAAGCAGCCGTCCGTGGACAGGTCGCAGACGTTCAGCATCGAATAGCTCAGGAACAGGGCCAGAACGGTCAGGGAGTTGATGAGACCGAGCTCCAGGGCGGTCTGGCCGAGGCCGAGGGCAGCAGATAATGTCATGTTGGCAAACCTCTCAAGAAAGATTCAGCGCACTTTTCCCCGCCAGAGGCGGGGAAAAGTGCGATATAGTTTGAGACCGAGGGCAGCGGAACGTGCACAGTGGAATTACGCGAGATCGGAGAAGGATTCGGCGGTGGTGATCTCGTTCACCCGGGTGCAGAGGGGGGCGAAGGCCTCCTTCACGGTGTCAAGGTCCAGGCCGAGGGCCTCGCAGGTCTCGGTGTTGACGGTGGCGGTGCCGTTGTCAAAGGTCAGGACCGGGGTGTCGGCGGGGTTGGCCCCTTCGAGGAGGATCTTGGCGATCATCTCGGCGGTCTCGACGCCGAGGTTGGCATA
>CADBKB010000208.1 GCA_902795095.1 Oscillospiraceae bacterium | reverse complement strand
CGTCGCGCCGGCGAGCATGCCGACCACGGCCTTGTAGCTCATCAGCATGCCGACGAGTACGGGCGTGACGATGGCGGTGAGCGTGGGGAGGATCATCTCATGCAGGGACGCCTTGGTGCACAGGTCCACGCAGCGGGCATAGTCCGGATCGGCCTTGCCCTCCATCAGCCCGGCGATTTCGCGGAACTGACGGCGCACCTCGACCACCACGCTCTGCGCGGCGCGGCCGACGGACTGCATGGTCAGCGCGGCGAAGACGAAGGGCAGGCACGCGCCGATGAACAGTCCGCCCAGCACCAGCGGGTTCATGATGGAGAAATCGGAGAAGGAGACCTCGCCGCCCACCTCGCGCACCTTTTCAATGTAGGACGCGACCAGCGCCAGTGCGGTCAGCGCGGCGGAGCCAATAGCAAAGCCCTTGCCGGTGGCGGCGGTGGTGTTTCCGAGGGCGTCGAGCGCGTCGGTGCGGTTGCGGACGCTTGCGTCCAGACCGCTCATCTCGGCAATACCGCCGGCGTTATCGGCCACGGGGCCGTAAGCGTCTGTGGCCAAGGTGATACCCAGAGTGGAGAGCATGCCCACCGCGGCCAGCGCGATGCCGTAAAGGCCGGTGTTGGCGGACGCCGCGCCGCCGGAGAGGAAGAACGCCAGCAGGATGCACACCACAACGATCACGACGGGCAGCGCGGTGGACAGCATGCCCAGGCCAATGCCGCCGATGATGATGGTGGCGGAGCCGGTGGTGGCCTCGCCGCTGAGATCCTGGGTTGGCTTATAGGTGTCGGAGGTGAAATACTCGGTGACCTTGCCGATCAGCACGCCGGACACCAGACCGGAGAGGATGGCGAAGTACAGCCCCACATGCTCCCGGCCCAGCATCATGGTCACCAGCGGGTAGGCGATCACCGCGATCAGTACGGCGGCGAGCGTCGTGCCGCGGGAGAGGGCCTTGAGCAGCATCTTCTGATCCAGGTCCTCGCCCGTGCGGACGAAGAACGAGCCGATGATGGAGCAGAGGATGCCGACGGCGGCCATCAGCATCGGCACGGCCATGGCGCTGAAGCTGCCGCCAAAGGCGGCCACGCCCAGCGCGGAGGCGGAGATGATGGAGCCAACGTAGGATTCGTACAGGTCGGCGCCCATGCCGGCCACGTCGCCCACGTTGTCGCCCACGTTATCGGCAATGGCGGCGGGGTTGCGGGGATCATCCTCGGGGATGCCGGCCTCGACCTTGCCGCCTTGGTGAAGATACCGCCGCCCACACGGGCGAACAGCGCCATCGAGGATGCTCCCATGCCGAAGGTCAGCATGGCGGCGGTGACCTCACTGGCGGTGAGCCGGAAGACGAAGCGCAGCAGGAAAAACCAGATCGAAATATCGAGAAGGCCCAGACCCACCACGGTAAAGCCCATGACAGAGCCGGCGGAAAACGCCACGCGCAGACCCTTGTTCAGCCCGTCCTGACAGGCGCAGGCCGTGCGGCAGTTGGCGGCGGTGGCGATCTTCATGCCGACAAAGCCGCTCAGGCCTGAGAAGAAGCCGCCGGTGACAAAGGCAAAGGGCACGAACCACGTCAGCAGCCCGAAGGCGGCCATGGCACACAGCACCACAAACATGCAGGCGAAGAAGATCAGCACGATGCGGTACTGCCGCTTGAGGTAGGCGTTCGCGCCGGTGCGGACGGCGGCGGAGATCTTCTGCATCAGTTCATTTCCCTGCGGGAAGGAGAGAACCTTTTTGGCTGTCAGCGCCGCAAAGACCAGCGCGATCACGGAGCCGAGGGCGGTGCACAGAACCAGTACTTTTTCCATAGTGAGTCCCTCTTTCGTTTCATTGAGATTTGCCCGGACAGAAAAACAAAGAGCCGCTGAATGTCAGCGACCCTGAAGAACGGACAGACGATGGAAACTGTGTACAGCCTCTGTCCTTTTGCCTGAGAGTTTCGGCCCGTGGCCTTGCCCCTTCGGCACCCGTTGACGCGGGATTCTCCAGAGAGCTCTCCCCGCGAAGTCAGCATTGTTCCATCGCGGTTCCTCGAGCGGCTTTTATTATTTAACATTATAAAGCAAAAAAGTATTTGTGTAAATGGCACAAATCACTAAACCGAAGTGCAAAGATTTGTGCAGGATTTGGACAAGAAAACAAACGAAATGTTTGGTATGTTTG
>CADBKB010000207.1:1524-2033 GCA_902795095.1 Oscillospiraceae bacterium | reverse complement strand
CATCTTTTCCTTGTTGGCCTCAATGCCCACCGCGCAGTTCACGCGGAAGGAGCGCATGGATTCGCTCAGCAGGCGCACGCTCTGGGTGAAATTGTAGATGATGACGGGCATGAACACGTTCAGTTCAAAGTTGCCCTGGCTGGCGGCAAAGCCGATGGTGGCGTCGTTGCCCATGACCTGCGCGGCCACCATGGTGACGGCCTCGCACTGGGTGGGGTTGACCTTGCCGGGCATGATGGAGGAACCGGGCTCGTTCTCGGGGATCTTGATTTCGCCGAGGCCCAGTCTGGGGCCGCTGGCCAGCCATCTCACGTCGTTGGCGATCTTCATCATGTCGGCGGCGAGGGCCTTGAGGGCGCCATGGGCGAAGACGATCTCGTCCTTGCTGGTCAGGGCGTGGAACTTGTTGGGGGCTGTGACGAACTTTTTGCCGGTGATCTCGCTCACGGCCTGCGCCACGGCGGTGTCAAAGCCCTTGGGGGCGTTGAGGCCGGTGCCCACGGCGGTGC
>CADBKB010000207.1:0-1473 GCA_902795095.1 Oscillospiraceae bacterium | reverse complement strand
GCCCAGAGCCAGCTCCTTCAGCTCGGGCAGGGCGATCTTGATGAGCTTCTTGTCCTTTTCCAGGCTGCTTCTCCAGCCGCTGATCTCCTGGCTGAACTTGATGGGGGTGGCGTCCTGCAGGTGGGTGCGGCCGCTCTTGACCACGTTCCGGTACTTTCTTTCCAGCCCCTTGAAGGTATCCACCAGCGCGTCGATCTCGGGGATGACCTTATCCTCCAGACCCAGCACCGCGGCGATACTGATGGCGGTGGGGAAGGTATCGTTTGAGGACTGGCTCATATTGATATCGTCGTTGGGATGCAGCAGCTTTTTGCCGGCGATCTCGTTGCCGCGGTTGGCGATGACTTCATTGGCGTTCATGTTGGACTGGGTGCCCGAGCCGGTCTGCCATACCACCAGCGGGAAATGCTCGTTGAGAGAGCCGCTCATGACCTCGTCGCAGGCCTGGGAGATGGCGGCCAGCTTCTCGTCCGTCATCTTTTCGGGCTTCAGAGAGTGGTTGGCGATGGCGGCGGCCTTTTTCAGCACGCCGAAGGCATGGGTGATCTCCCGGGGCATGGTCTCGATGCCCACGCCGATCAGGAAATTCTCGTGGGAACGCTCGGTCTGCGCACCCCAGTACTTGTCGGCGGGCACTTTGACCTCGCCCATGGAATCGTGTTCAATGCGGTAGTCCATATCGGTTTTTCCTCCTGTGTTCCGCCGGTGGCCCGGCGGACGCTTTTTATATTAAAATATATTATATCTTATATTCCATGAATACGCAAGTCCTTTTTTCACGCGACGGGAAATATGCCGGAATCCGCCGCTTCTTTGGAGGAAATATCTTCTTCTACCGTTATCCTTCGGAACAGCCTTTTTCGGGGGGAGGGGAGACGAAGCGCCGGAACGGACCGTTGTCCCGGGGAGGCGCGCCGGCCGGACCGACAGGCATGGCCGGTTCACGGCGCTGCCTTACGGCGTTTCCGTTATAGGCGGCCGCGCCGCGCCGTCCGTCTCCGTGGCGGGGCTTCCCTCCGCCGGCAGGCAGCGCAGCATCATCTGTTCGAGTGCCTGGCTGTCGATGGGTTTTGCCAGATAGTCCGTGAATCCCTCCGCCATGTACCGCTCTTTTGCTCCGATGACCGCGTCTGCGGTCAGACAGATGACAGGCGTATCGCGGTTCAGGCTGTCTTCCTGCGCCCGAAGCCTGTGAAGCGCCTCCACGCCGTCCATTTTCGGCATGCGCTGGTCCATCAGAATCAGGTCGTAAGCATTCGACTGTGCCAGACGGAGCGCCTCTTCGCCGTCGCCGGCTGTATCGATCTGGACGAGCGTGTCTTTGAGAAGTGCCGTCGCCACCGTGAGGTTCATAGGCGTGTCATCCACAATCAGGATCCGTGCATCCGGAGCGTGGAAGGTCTCTGCGTAAACCCTGGAGGAGAATGTGTCCGCGATCCGCGTCGTGAAGTCCTACGTCCGGGAAGAACATGA
>CADBKB010000206.1 GCA_902795095.1 Oscillospiraceae bacterium | reverse complement strand
CGCCAGCAGAGACGCCCATCACCGCGCAGGCCGCCGAGGCCCCCGGCCCAAGGCCCATGCGGACCGCGATCAGCACCGCGCTTAGGCCGACGCCCAGCTTGCAAAGCGCCTCCACGATCTGACTGACCGAGGTGGGCGTCATGTATTGCTGGCCTTGATAGTAGCCGCGGAAGGCGCAAAACAGACAGAAGAAAAAGATCGCCGGAGCCAGCATTCTCAGAGCCGCGTCGGCTGCGGTGTCGTTCATCCGCGCTGCGATCTGTCTTGAGAACAGGAGCAGCCCGGCCCCGCCGACCAGACCGATGGTCAGGAAGACCACCAGACTGACGCGGAAAATGCGCTGCATCTGCCTGCGCTCGCCCCGTGCCGAGGCCTCCGAGATCAGGCGGCTCAGCGCCACGGGCAGCCCGGCGGCGGCAATCACCATCATCAGCTCATAGATATTGTAGGCAACCGAAAAATGCCCCACGGCTTCCTTGCCGATCAGCCGCGTCAGCGGCAGCTTGTAGACCGCGGATATGATTTTGTTGAGCAGGATACCGACCGTCAGGATTCCGGCCCCCTGCAGGAATTTCTGCTTTTGAACGGATGCTTTCATAAGCACGTCCCTTTTTCGTAATGAAATCGCAGGATCGTTCCATCATTATAGCACATTCCGCCGCAAATGGAAAGAAACAAGTTGCGTTTTTCGCATTTTTTTAGTAAAATACAAAAAAGAGTTTCCATTCGGGGGTGAACCCATGTATCAGCCGCTTGCGGACGAGCTTCGCCCGCGCGATCTCAGCGAGGTCTACGGGCAGGATCACATTTTGGGCGAGGGCGCGATCCTGCGCCGGATCATCGAATCCGGCGTCGTGCCGAACCTGATTTTCTACGGCCCCTCCGGGACCGGTAAGACCACCGTTGCCAACATCATTGCGGAAAAGCCGCCTGTTCAAGCTCAACGCGACCACGGCCTCCACCGCCGACGTGAAAAAGATCGTCTCGGAATTGGACACGATGCTCACGCCGAACGGCGTCCTGCTCTACCTTGACGAGATCCAGTCCTTCAACAAAAAGCAGCAGCAGACCCTCCTGGAGTTCATCGAAAACGGAAAGATCACCCTGATCGCCTCCACAACGGAGAATCCGTATTTCTACGTCTTCAACGCGATTTTGAGCCGTTCCACGATCTTTGAGTTCAAGAGCCTGACGCCCGAAGCCTGCCAGCAGGCCGTAGAGCGCGCCATGCGCTATATGGAACGCAAGCTGAACGTGACGGTCCGGGCCGAGGACGGCGTCAGCCGCTTCCTTGCTACGGCCTGCGGCGGCGACGTCCGCAAGGCGATCAACGCCGTGGAGGTCCTGTTCACCGCCTGCGCCGCAGACGACGGCGTGGTCCATATCTCGCTGGCCGACGCCGAGGCCGTCTCCCAGCGCTCCTCCATGCACTACGACCGCGAGGGCGACAGCCACTTTGACAGCGTCTCCGCCCTGATGAAGTCGCTGCGCGGCTCCGACCCGGACGCTGCCCTGCACTATTTGGCCCGCCTTCTGGAGGCTGGCGATCTGCCCGGCGCCTGCCGCCGCATCCTCTGTTCGGCAAGCGAGGATATCGGACTGGCCTATCCCCAGGCCGTTTCGATCGTCAAAGCCTGCGTGGATTCCGCGCTACAGCTCGGCCTGCCGGAGGCCAGACTTCCGCTGGCTCAGGCCGTCATCCTGCTGGCGACCGCGCCGAAGTCCAATTCCGTCGTCATGGCCATCGACGCGGCGACCGCTGACGTCAAAAAAGGCAAGGCCGGACCCATCCCGCGCGAGCTGCAAAACGTCCACGCCGACGGCGCGGGCTTCGAGCGGGAGCAGGGCTATCTCTATCCGCACGACTATCCCGGCCATTGGGTCAGGCAGCAGTATCTGCCCGACGAGCTCGTTGGCACGGTCTACTACCGGCCCGGCGATAACAAGTTCGAGCAGAGCTGCAAAACCTACTGGGACCGGATCAAGGGGGAGTGAATCGCGATGCCGATGGATATCCGCGTCGGCGACCTGCTGACCATGAAAAAGCCCCATCCCTGCGGGGCGCGGGAATGGCTCGTCCTGCGCGCGGGGATGGATTTCCGCCTGCGCTGCCAGGGCTGCGGCCGGGAGGTCCTGACCCCGCGAGCCAAGGCCGAAAAAGGGATCAAATCCGTGACCCGCGAGACGGCGGAGCTGCCGCCGTCAGATCGGCCGTGAAAAGAACGGCAACGCACCCTCGTTGTGAATCGCAGCAGCCAGCGGGCAGTCTCCGGCATCGGAGGCTGCCCGTTTCGTATGCGCAGAGGTCGGAGCGGCAGCCGGAAAAACAGGGAGCCGGATCGGCCGTGAACGGAAACGCGGGAAGGAATCCAAATTGTTTTCTCCATAAATGAGGTGGTATGATTGAATTTAAGCATTGATTTTCAGGGAGATATCCTGTATAATTGTTTTGCGAATCCATGAAAGGAGCGTAAACCAATGATTAACAACTCTATCGTTGGCTAACTGAATAAAGGCGCAGAGCATGACTGAGGGGTATACCCCTCTGGGTTAGTGCGCCATTTTTGAGTAACTTTCGGATAGTGGGAACCGCAGGATGCA
>CADBKB010000205.1 GCA_902795095.1 Oscillospiraceae bacterium | reverse complement strand
GGCTCCGCAGGCGGGGCATTTACCAAGCCACTGCGGGAACTCACCGCCGCAGTTTGTGCAGAAATAGACGGTTTTCGTTTTCATTCGTTGGCCTCCGTATTCAGCTCAGGTCTGTCCTTTCCGCCAGATAGTCGCACAGTCCGGACAAGACGGCGCAGGCGATCTGTTTTTGATATTGCGCTGTGTGAAGGCGCTGCTCCTCGGGCGGGTTGGACAGGAAGCCGCACTCGATGAGGGCGGCGGGACAATGGACGTTCTGGAGCAGATAGACCGTTCGATCCGGCTTTGCAGCTCGGTGATTATCCGGATCCAGACAGGAAGAGAGCGCAGCCTGCATCGCCTCGGCCAGCTCCTCGGAGCTTCGCTCCGGTGCGTAGAAGACCTGGGCGCCGTGGTATTTCGGTTGTTCAAAAAAGTTCTGATGGATGCTGATGAGCAGGGCGTGATCCGTTTCGTTGACCAGAGCCACGCGGTTGCGCAGGTCGGAGATTTTCCGCTCAGAGACGGTCTGCGCCTCCGGGCTGTGGATGGAGACGTCCGTGGATCGCGTCATCCGCGTGCGGTAGCCGGCCAGATGCAGCAGATCGTTCAGCCGCAGGGAGATCTCCAGGTTCAGCCCGCTCTCCAAGGCGCCGGAGCAGGACACGGCTCCGCCGTCCGCTCCGCCATGGCCGGGGTCGAGCACGATGGTCATTGGCTTCGGCTCGGTCATTGCAGCGACCTGCGCGGCCAGCCTGACCCCGCCCGAGAGCAGCGACGAAAAGGCCCAGGCGCCTAAGACGGCCAGCAGATAGACCCAGGCGTAGCGTTTGATAAACCACATTTCCATCCCTCCGGCCAAGCATACGCCGTCCGCCGGGGGATTTATTCCGTGCTTATTATAGCACGTTTCGGGGCATTTGCATAGGATAAGTTTGAAAACGTCGAAAATGACGGTTTCAAGGAGGAATCTTATATGGATCATTCCGTTCAATCGTCTTGCCGCGGCATGCTGCCGTCTGCTGCCCCGCTGGCGGAGCCCTTCGTTCCGTTCCAGCCAAATGACCCGAACCGTTACGAGGCAAAAGCCGGCCTGATCCGGGGCACGCTGTTCCCCTGCCTGGACCTCCCCTTCCTGGGAATGGTCAACACGGAGGAAAAATCAGATACGCCCATGCACGACCTTCAGGCCCTCGGTTTCGCGGTCCAGGAGCTGGGGCTGTATCTGGATACCCACGCCGACGACGCGGAGGCAGCAGAGCTCTACGAGCGCTACGCGGACCTTTACAAGGCCGGAATGAAGCGCTACGCCGAACAGTGCGGCGCCCTGCGCCAGACGGGAAGCGTCGTGGATGGGACTTATACCTGGACTCAGGGCCCATGGCCATGGGAGATCGCCGCAAACGGGGAGGGCTGAGAAATGTTTGTCTATGAGAAGAAGCTGCAGTACCCGGTGAAAATCGCTGCAACCAACCCGAAGCTGGCTTCCATCATCATCAGCCAGTACGGCGGCCCGGACGGGGAGCTTGGTGCTTCCCTGCGATATTTGAGCCAGCGCTATTCGATGCCCTTCCCGGAGCTGAAGGGCCTTCTGACGGACATCGGCACCGAAGAGCTGGGACATCTGGAGATGGTCGGCGCAATCGTTCATCAGTTGACGCGGAAGCTCTCCGACGAACAGATGGCTTCGCACCGTACTTCGTGGATCACACCGCCGGGGTCTACCCGACGGCTGCCTCCGGCTTTCCCTGGAGCGCGGCTTCGATGGCAGTCAAGGGTGATCCTCTGGCGGATCTGACCGAGGATCTGGCAGCAGAGCAGAAGGCTCGCGTCACCTACGACAACATCCTGCGCCTCTCTGACGACCCGGACGTCAACGACGTCATCAAGTTCCTGCGCGAGCGGGAGATCGTCCACTTCCAGCGCTTCGGCGAAGCGATCCAGAACCTGCGCGAGCGGCTGAATCGAAATAACATCTACTGCAACAATCCGGCCTTTGACTGATTCCGGGCAGGATCATAGCAAAACGGCGCAGCGTAGGCTGCGCCGTTGGTGCGTATTGGGTGGAATCAGGCCTCTTCCTTGACGACGGCGGCGCCGCGCGGGCCCTCATCGGCTCCGTTGAGATCGGGCGCGACCTCGTGGTCGGCTATCGCAACGACCGCCTGGTCGTGAAGAAGGACGCCTCGTCCAGCACCAGGCTCACCGGCGGCCTTGCTGCGAAGGCGGGCACGGCGACGGCGAAGGCGCAGATCGCCGCGCACGAGGGCGCCGAGAAGGCCGGAAAGGCCGCGGGCAAGGCCGTGGACGCCGGCGCGTTCGGCCTGGGCAAGGCGATCGGCCGCATCAAGACCTCGGTGACCGGCGCCGTCGATGGCTTCAAGGAG
>CADBKB010000204.1 GCA_902795095.1 Oscillospiraceae bacterium | reverse complement strand
TCAAAAAAAGGCTCTGCGCACAAACGCAAAGCCTCTTCTGATGGTTTAGTTGTCGCCCCGGTTGTAACCGTTCTTCATCTGCTTGCTGGCTTCCAGCAGGACCATGTTCAGGGTCTGGGTGGTCATTTCCTTGGCCTGCTTGCACAGTTCCTCGTTGGCCTTCGCAGTCAGAGAAAAGTCACCGCTCTCCTGCATCTTCTTGTCATATTCCAGCACGATCTGGCGGCATTTCGTGGCCATACGGTTCTGGTAGCGCTCCACGAAGGGGATGCACTCCGGATAGTGGGGGTCTGTCAGGGCGCCGATCAGGCGGCTGGCCCAGTAGAAGTCCTCCGTGGAGGTGTCCAGAGTTACGTCACTGACGTACTTGGGCAGCTTGTCCACGTTGGTATAGACCGGCAGGAAGGCCCCAAAGGTGGTGGAGGCAAAGCAGACCCACTCCACGCCCTGAACGGCCTCCGGCAGCCAGCCGCGGATCTGGCAGATCGCGGTCACGCCGGTGCGGTTGATGCCGATGGGACGGTAGATCCCCTTGCGGGCCGCGCCTGCGGAATAGGGATCGTAGGGCGTTCCCTGATAGTGGGCGGAGAGGATGGCGCCGACGTCCTCGGCGGTGATCTTCTGCTCCGGGACGAAGGACCAGGGGATGTTGTCGCTCTCGGGGCCGTAGTCCGCGTCGGGGCCGTCCCATTTGATCGTAGTGGGGCAGAGGCAGCGGCCCATGTACCAGGCGCGGGGCGTATTATAGATGTGGTCGTGGAAGGTGTGGGAGCCGAAGGCCAGGCGGGGGTTGAAGGTCTCGCCCTGGTTCAGGTCCAGGCGGTTATCCCGGATGAACTCGCGCAGGTCGGCGGAGCACATACAGTCCTTCTGTTCACCGAAGGCGTCTTCAAAGTCGAAATTGTCCAGACCGAACTGATTCGGCATGACGACGCAGCGGTCCTCCGGCACGCGGCGGGCGATCCAGTGGTGGCCGCCGATGGTCTCCAGCCACCAGATATCATCCTTGTCGTTGAAGGCAACGCCGTTGCTCTCATAGGTGCCGTATTCCTCCAGCAGCCTGCCCAGACGGACCACGCCCTCACGGGCCGTGCGGATATAGGGCAGGACGAGCAGGACCATATCCTCCTCGCCGATGCCGCCGGGAACGGCGGGCGCGTCGCCCTCCGCCTCCCTGGGCGTGACCAGGGGATCGGCGCTCAGGACGCGGGGATTGGTGGTGATGGTCTCGGTGGCAGTCATGCCCACGTTGGCGGCGTTGATGCCGGTGGCGGGCCAGACGCCGTTGGACGGGTCTGCGCTGGGGCAGGAGGTGTAGCGCAGGGGGTCGTCGGGCAGGTCGAGCTCCAGCTTGCCGATCACGCTTTTGTAGCGCCGGGGCTGATCCTCCGGCTTGACCACGATGATCTTTTTGTGGTCAAAATGGCCGTCGTCGGTGCGGGCGATCATGGTGGAGCCGTCGTTGCTCGCGCGTCTTCCGACCAGGAGCGTAGTACAGGGCATTGTGAATTCCTCCAATCGACTGGTTTTTTTCTGTGAGCGGGCGCGTGGATACGCGCCCCTACGTGTGGCGGGCGCGTGGATACGCCCGGGCGCGTGGGTATGCGGCCGGGCGTGGGGTCATTCCGGGGTGCCCGGAGGGCGGAGAGCTTGGAATAGCCGTAGGTGCGGGCGTCAAAGTCGGGCTTGGCGCGCTTGAGGAACTGACCCGCGTCGCTGACGAAGGCGTAGCCGTCGTCGTCCTGGTATTTATCCCAGGCCGTGCGGAGCAGGACGTGGATCTCGTTGATGTCCTCGGCCTTGGCGACGGCCTCATCCTCGGCAGTCTGCTTTTTGCTCTTTTTGCCCTTGCCCGACTTGCCGGACTGCTTTGCAGGCTCGGGAACGGCATCCGGCGCCGGGATGCCCAGGTTTTCCAGATACAGGAACTCGTCGCAGCTCTTGCGGAAGGCCTCCGGCGTCTTTTTCTCGCCTACGCCGACCACGTAGACGCCCTGCTCGCGCAGATGGATGGCGAGCGGGGTATAGTCGCTGTCGCTGGC
>CADBKB010000203.1:1895-2667 GCA_902795095.1 Oscillospiraceae bacterium | reverse complement strand
CGCTCCCGTCGAACCGGACGCCGGGGGTGGATGTGCCCAGGATCGCCCTCAGCAGGGAGGTCTTGCCGCAGCCGTTGGGCCCCATCAGCGCCGTGCGGGTACCGGTGGGGAGGGAGAGGGAGGTATCGGTGAGCAGTGTCCGCCCGCCGACCTCGAGCCGCTTGCACTGTACGGAAAGGGCGACCTTCGCCGCGATGGGTCGAGACGATCCCAGCGCCATGCGGATGTCCGGCAGGTCCCGGGGACGCTCCTTCTTCTCCATGCGCGCCACGCGGCCTTCCAGCTTCTTCTTCGCGCGGCTCAGGCCGATCACCGCGCCGGTGTACTCCCGCTTGTGCAGTCGGGCTTCGCTGTTGCCCATCCGGCTGGGAGCCTTGCGCACGCTGGCCGCCCACTCCGCCTGCTTCTGGGCGGCGGCCTTCAGGCGGGCAGTCTCGGAACGGTACTGATCGTATTCGAACTGCTGGCGCTCCCGCTGGCGGCCGCGCTCCGCCTGCCAGGCGTCGTAGCCGCCGGGGAAGTCGGTGATCCGGCCGTCCTCCAGCTGCCAGATGCGGCCGCACAGCGCGTTCAGCAGGTCCCGGTCGTGGGACACCAGCAGCAGCGCGCCGTCGTGGGCGGCCAGCTGTTCCTTCAAAAGGGCGATGCCCTGGGCGTCCAGGTCCACGGTGGGCTCGTCGGCCATCAGCAGCACGGCCCCGGCGGACAGCGCCGCGGCGATACGTCGGCGGGTCAGCTCGCCTCCGGAGAGCCCCTCCCTGGCCTCGGGGGT
>CADBKB010000203.1:0-1882 GCA_902795095.1 Oscillospiraceae bacterium | reverse complement strand
GGTATGGAACCGGGATTTCGTCCGTCGGTCGATGCCGCCATCGGCGTCGCCGGTCTGTCGGATGAGGGCCACGGGACAGCGGCGGGACACCGTGCCCGCGTCCGGCTGACATTCACCGGAGAGTATCGAAAGCAGGGTGGACTTGCCTGCGCCGTTTTCACCGATCAGGCCGATGCGGTCGCCGTCCCGAATGGCGACGCGATCGATGTCCAGCACCCGCCGGTCGCCAAAGTTCACGCGGATATGTTCCGCTTCAAGCAGTATTCCAGGCATAAAAAAACGCTCCTTCCCGCCGGGGAGGTGCGCAAAAACACATGGTGGCATGACGAAACGTCGCTTGGCCGTGCAAAAAACGCAACCTCCAAACGGCGGCAAAATTCGTCCCTCCGCGTCTGCGCAGGGAACCCATTTTTGCGGCCGGATGTCAGTTGCGAGTCCTCATCAGTCTGTATTGACCTGCCTTTCCCAAGAGTCAACTTCGAAAAATCCTGCATTTGCAGACCGTAATGCTTTGGAAAGGCTCTGCTGGCAGGGTTTTCCGAAGGAAGGTATGTGGCAAAGGATAGTTTTTCGATGTTCCCAAGATGGCATGAGTATACCATGCGCGCCTGAAAATGTCAACACAATCGCAATGGGTTTTCAATGATCCCGCAATGAACGCTTGACAACCCGGCGGCGGGGGCTTATGATGATACCATCAATGACAGCCAGAAACGGGGGATGGGTATGGCCAGGAAGAAGTACAGGTATCGGCGCACCCAGCGGCTGCTGACGCTGGTGATCATGGTGGCGCTCGTAGGGGCGAGCTTCGGCGCGGGCTGGTTCTTCGGCGTGCGCTCCACCCGCTACCGGGGCGAGGTGCTGCTGGTGAACGACCAAAACCGGCTGCCGGCCACCTATGTGCCGGAGGGGCTGGTGAACCTCTACCAGAACCGCCATTCCTTCCGACTGGCAAGCACAGAGATCTACCTGACCCGGGAGACCTACGAGGCCGCCGAGCGGATGTTCCACGCCGCCGAAGAGGCGGATGTGAACGGCTACATCATCACCAGCGGCTACCGCAGCTACGAGCGGCAGGGGGAGGTCTACGCGGAATCCGAGCCCGGCAAGGCCCAGACCCCCGGCGCCAGCGAGCACCAGACCGGCCTGGCCTTCGACGTGACCACCGAGACCAACCACGGCTTCGAGTCCACGCCCCAGTATGCCTGGCTCAGCCAGCACGCCCACGAGTACGGCTTCATACAGCGCTACCCCGCCAACAAGGCCGATATCACCGGCATCAGCTACGAGCCCTGGCACTACCGGTATGTCGGGGAAGAGGTGGCCAAGCGGATACACGATACCGGGATGACGCTGGAGGAGTTCGTGAAGAGGAATGGGTAGGAGAGGGATCAGGCAACAGGCAACGGGCAACAGTCAGAGTGCCGGGGTGACGAAGGGAATAGGCAATAGGCAATAGGCATTAGTCAGAGTGCCGGGGTGACGAAGGGATCAGGCAACAGGCAACGGGCAACAGTCAGAGTGCCGGATGACGACCTCCCAGTAGGGACACCATTCATGGTGTCCGCGTGAATCGATATCGTTATTCCCGGCGGCGCCGCATCGGCGCCCCTGCTCTTGTGATCCTGCCATCCCCTGCCTCCCCTCCCAGGGGAGGTGCCCCGAAGGGGCGGAGAGGTCGTTCCATTTAATTATCAAAAGGCCCCGGGAGCGAGGGATATTCCTCGCCCCGGGTCCTTCGTTTCCCCCGCGCGGCGCGAAGCGCCGCGCTAACGGGATTCCAAAGGGAAAAGTGACAAATCCAAAGGATTTGTCAGTCGGCTTCGCCGACCGCCTCGGCTAAATCAAAGATTTAGGCGAGGCGCTTCGTATCCCTTTGGCG
>CADBKB010000202.1:1978-3233 GCA_902795095.1 Oscillospiraceae bacterium | reverse complement strand
GGGCTTGTCCTGCCGGATCTCTTCCAGCAGCTCCCGCACCACCACTTTTTCGTCAAAAGGACGCTTGACGCCCCGGATCTCCTGATAGGTTTCATGGCCCTTGCCGGCCAGAACCACCATATCCCCTTCCCGGGCCATCAGCAAAGCGTGACGGATGGCTTCTCTGCGATTTTCTATCACAGTATATTGGCCATCGGTGTGCCGGATTCCTTCTTCGATGGAGGCCAAAATATCGTAGGGGTCCTCGTTGCGGGGATTGTCGCTGGTCAGGATGCAGAAATCCGCCAGCCGTCCGCCGATCTCGCCCATCATGGGACGCTTGCCGTGATCCCGGTCTCCGCCGCAGCCGAACAGGGCGATGACCCGGCCCCGGGTGAAGTCCCGCACGGCGGTGAGGATATTTTCCAGCGCCTCGGGCGAATGGGAGTAATCCAGCAGCACCTTGTAGGGGGTGTGCGTCTCCAGCATTTCGGCGCGGCCCGGCACGGCGCGGACGCTCTCCAGCCCCTGCACGATCTGGTCCAGGCCGATATCCAGGGACAGCGCGGCAGCCGCGGCGGTCAGGGCGTTGTAGACGTTGAAAATGCCGGTCAATTGCAGGCGGACCATCCGCTCCTCGCCGCCTTTGCACAGGCGGAAGGTGACGCCGCTTTCGCTGATCTCGATATCCCGGGCGTACAGATCGGCGTTGGTGCAGATGCCAAACCGCAGATAAGGGATCTGAATATCCCGCAGGATTTTGGCCGTGGTGTCGTCGTCCACATTCAGCGCGGCCCGCTTGACGTAGCCCTGGGTGAAGAACGCCTTTTTCGCCTCGAAATAGCGCTCCATGGTTTCAAAATAGTCCAGATGATCCTGGGAGAGATTGGTGTAGCAGCCCACGTCGTAGACGATGCCGTCCACCCGATGCATGGCGATGGCATGGGCCGAAACCTCCATGACCACAGCCTGCACCTGCTCGTCCGCCATCTGGCGCAATAAGCCTTGCAGATGATGGGCTTCCGGGGTGGTCATATCCCCATGGAGGAAGGTGCTGCCGATCATGTTGCCGGTGGTGCCGATGAGGCCCACCTTCATGCCCGCCGCCTCCAGGATAGCCTTGATGAGGTAGCTGGAGGTGGTCTTGCCCTTGGTGCCGGTGAGTCCCACCATCTTCATCTGCCGGGCGGGATGGCCGTAGAGCTCCGCGCTCATGGGGCCGAAGGCCGCCCGGACGTTCTTGACCAGAATCTGCGGGATATCAAGGGGCAGCAGA
>CADBKB010000202.1:0-1965 GCA_902795095.1 Oscillospiraceae bacterium | reverse complement strand
TTCACCGCCTGCTCCGCAAAATCATGGGCGTCAAACCGCGCGCCGGAAATGCAGAAGAAAAGGCCGTCCTGCATCTTTTCCCGGCTGTCCATAAAAGGCCGGAGCACCTGGGCGTCTCCCTGGACCTTAATGACTTGCGCCGCGCAGCTGCGCGCCAGATCGGATAATTTCATGCGAAACTCCTTTTTAAAACCACTTTTCAGGGCAATACGAAGGTCACGGTGACCTCGCTTCCCTGGACCGCGTAAGCGCCGCCCGCAGGGCTTTGCTTCGCGGCGATGCCGGTGCCCTCCAGCTTCATCTCCAGCCCGCGGGCCCGCAGGGCCCGGCTGGCCTCCACCACGCTCATGCCGCGCACGTCGGGCACGGCGGTCATGATCTCCGGCGTAATGGCCTGCTGAGGCGCTGTGTAAAGCATCACCTGGGAGCCTGCGGCCAGCAGCGTGCCCGCCGGGGGCATTTGCGCCGTGACGGTGTCGCTGACGCCGTCCGTTTCCCATTTAAGGGGCGCGGCCCGCAGGATCCGGGCCGCTTCCTCCAGTGAAAGGCCCGTCAGCTCCGGCGTTTCCACCATCTTCTGTTCCGCGGCCCCGGCCTTTTGATACCCCAGATATTGCAGGGTATCCTGGATGATCTGCCGGGCGAAGGGCGCGGCTGTGGTGCCGCCGTAATCGATGGGCACGTCCGCCGCGTCCACCGTGACCAGCACGGCGAACCGGGGATTATCCGCCGGAGCGAACCCGATAAAAGAACCGATATGCACGGTGCTGGACACCTTGCCATCGATATACACCTGGGCGGTGCCGGTCTTGCCGCCCACCCGATAGCCTTCGATGTAGGCGTTACGGCCGCCCCCGTCCCGCACCACCTGCTCCAGCAGGTCCCGCATGACGGCGCTGGTCTCGGGCTTGATGGGATTGGATACCACCCGGGCGGCGGTCTTTTGGATCGCCTGGCCGTTTTCATCCAGCACGGCGGAGACGATGTAGGGCTTCATGAGCCGCCCGCCGTTGACCACGGCGGAAAAGGCGGTGATCATCTGGATGGGCGTTACGGCCACGCTCTGGCCAAAGCCGATGCGGGCCAGATCCACATTCTTGACGTAGCGGCTGTTGATCAATATCCCCGCGCCCTCTCCCGGCAGGTCGATGCCCGTGGGCACCCCCAAGCCGAAGGCGTGCAGATACTGATAAAAGCGTTCGGCGCCCAGCCGCAGGGCCAATTGCACAAAAACCGGATTGCAGCTGTTTTGCAGCCCCTGGGCCAGGGTTTCATGGCCATGGCTGTTTTTCCAGCAGCGGATGGTATCGCCATCCACCTTGATGGAACCGGAACAGTTGAAGGTATCCTCCACCGCGGCCACCCCCGCGTCCAAAGCGGCGGCGCAGGTGAGGCTTTTGAAGGTGGAGCCCGGCTCGTAGGCGTCGCCCACGGCGGTGATGCGCATGAGCCTGGTCAGGGTTGCAACGTCGTTCCTGGGCGGATCGTTGGGGTCGTAATCCGGCTTCATGCACATGGCCAGGATGGCCCCGGTATTGACGTCCATGACGATGGCGGTGACCGCCCGGGCGTTGTTGACGGCAATGCATTCCCGCATGGCCCGCTCGGTAAAGGCCTGGATGCTGCTGTCCACGGTCAGCTGCACCGTGTGCCCGGTCTGGGGCGCAATATAGGTGGTCTGTCCCTCCGGCATAAACCGGGATTTGCGGTCCACCTCAGTGAGCAGCAGGCCTTCCGACCCTTCCAGCACGGTGTTATACAGCTGCTCCAGCCCCGACTGTCCCACGGAATCCACGTTGGTCAACCCCAGCACCGGGCTGAGAAAGGAGCCGTTGATGTAGACCCGGCGGGCGTCCTCGGAAAAGCTGACGCCCCGTAAGAGCTTGGCCATGCCGTCGTCCTGGGCCATCACGGCCCGCAGTCGGTCCACCGCATCCCGGGAGACCTGGCGCTTGATCTGCACGG
>CADBKB010000201.1 GCA_902795095.1 Oscillospiraceae bacterium | reverse complement strand
GGCCGATTAATCGATTTGCCAAGATTGTTCATCATATCAGGCTGCAATGGCTCCGGGAAGACGACAGCGTCCTACACGCTCCTCCCGGAGCTTTTGGACTGCAGCGAGTTCGTCAACTCGGACGAGTTCGCCAAGAGCCTTTCACCGTTCAAACCGGAGTGCGCCTACATCATGGCGAGCCGCCACATGCTCCGCAAGGTCCAGTACCTGTTCAACCTCCGGGAGGATTTCTGCATCGAGACGACCCTTGCGACGCGCTCTCTCCTGAAAATGGTGCGTTCCGCCCAGAAACAGGGCTATTTCGTCACTGTACTGTACCTCTGGCTCCGGGACCCGGACATCGCCGTACAGCGCGTGGCAGCCCGGGTGTCGGCCGGCGGGCACAACATTCCCGAAGAGACCATCCGGCGCCGCTACCAGGTCGGGCTCAACTACCTGTTTCACGACTACATGCCCACCTGCGACAAATGGATCCTGGCCGACAATTCCGAACCGCCGTTCCGCCTCATCGCGGAAGGATCACGGAAAGGGATCGTCATCCATGAGGCGGACCTGTACCAATCCATCCAGGATCTTGTTTCCACTCCGCCGGTCCTCCCGCAGGGAAGGATTGAACAGGTGGCCCAGAATGTAGCCCGGGAGATCGCAACCCTCCCTCCCGCCCACGACGGCGTTCCTGCTCCGGTCATCGGCAGCCATGAAACCCCTGAACCATGATTCATTCCCAAGAGCATTATTTCCAGATTTTCCAGGTTGACATATCCACCCTCCGGCTGCTGACCGAGGAGATGATGGGCATTGTCAAGGGGATTGCCGGAGGCGTCCAAATGCGCTACTGGATCGACAGCGAATCCAAAAAATACGCGCTCCATCTGGAAAAGGCCCGGCAGCAGCAAATCGAGCGCGTGATCCTGTCCGATCACGTGCTGGCGGCGCTGTGCGACGCCAAAGCCCCCCAGGGCATATTGGCGGTGTGCCCGCTGCCCGATCTGGCGCGGGATGTGCCCAAAGAAGCCTTAAAGCTTGCGGCGCTCAACGCCGTGCAGGACCCCGGCAACGTGGGCACGGTGCTGCGCACCCTGGATGCCGCGGGTTTTGATGGCCTGCTCATCGACCGGCAATGCGCCGATCCCTATGGCCCCAAGGCCCTGCGCGCCTCCATGGGCGCGGTGTTCCGGGTGCCGGTTTATTCCGGCGATCTGCCGCAGATGCTGTCGGCTCTCAGCCAAACCCATGATCTCTATGCCGGAGCGCTGGACGGCAGTCCCTATTTTGACCGTCGGCGCACCAAGGACGGCGTGTGCGTGATCATCGGCAACGAGGGCGCGGGCATCGCGCCGGCCGTCTATGCCGCGCCCGGCATCCAGCGGGTCAAGCTGCCCATGGTGGGCGGCGCGGAATCCCTCAACGCCTCGGTGGCGGGCGCCATCATGATCTATGACATCGTCCGCTGCGGAAGATAAACAAAGGAGGAACCTATGCAGCTATAGTACTTTTTTGAAAAAATGCGCGCGCCGTGGCTGGATCGCGTCATGCTGATCATCACCGAGTTCGGCGGCGAAATGCTCTTCATCGCCTTGGCCATCGTGGCGCTGTGGTGCGTCAGCAAGCGGGCGGGCTATTATATGCTGTCCGTCGGCCTGGCAGGCACGGTGCTCAACCAGTTTTTGAAGCTGGCTTTCCGCATTTCCCGCCCCTGGGTGCAGGATCCTGATTTCACCATCGTGGAGGCGGCGCGGGCGGACGCGGGCGGCTATTCCTTTCCCAGCGGCCACACCCAGAATGCCGCCGCGGCGCTGGTGGCTCCCGCGTTGCTGGCCAAAAAGAAAGGGCTCAAAATCGTCCTGATCGTCCTCTATGTCCTGGTGGCCATTTCCCGCATGTACCTGGGCGTCCATACGCCGCTGGATGTGGGCGTCAGCATCGTGGTGGGCCTGGCGCTGGTGTTCCTCATGCGGCCGCTCTTCAAGGAGGAGAACGTGCCGTCCCGCCGCATGTATATAATCCTCTTCGTCATGGCG
>CADBKB010000200.1 GCA_902795095.1 Oscillospiraceae bacterium | reverse complement strand
GGAAAACCTGGCCGCCAGCGCCCCGTCGGCGTATTTGTAATCGGGCAGGTAGATATCCACCAGCCCTTCCAGCCGTTTCAGCGTCTCCGGCTCCTCATAGGCGGAGGAGTTCCACACCACCGGCACGGGCAGCTTTTCGGCGGAAAGCGCTTCGGCGATGACGTCCGTAAAATGGGTGGGGGTGACGAGATTGATATTGTCCGCCCCCTGCCAGATCAGCTCGTCGAAAATCTCCCGCAGGCGGGTCACGGTGATCTCCTTCCCGCAGCCGCCCCGGCTGATGGCCCGGTTCTGGCAGAAGACGCAGCGGAGATTGCACCCGCTGAAAAACACCGCGCCGGAACCGCCGGTCCCGGAGATGCAGGGCTCCTCCCAGAAGTGCAGCCCCGCCCGGGCTGCCGTGAGGGCTTCCCCCACGCCGCAGAACCCGCGGACGGCGTTTCGGTCGACGCCGCAGCGCCGCGGGCACAGGTTACAGGTTTCCATTGTTCCAACTCCGTTATCGGTAACGTCGCCCGCCACCCGGCAAAAGGGAACAACGGGCGACGATTGCGCGTCAGCAGTATTTCGGCAGATAGTCGCCGTGGGCCTCGATCAGGTCGTCCACCATCTTTTTGATGGCGTCGATGTCCAGCTCGCTGCCGGTGTGGGGGTCCAGCATGGCCGCCTGATAGATGTGCTCCTTCTTCTGCGTGACGGCCGCCTCAATGGTCAGCAGCTGCACGTTGATGTTGGTCATGTTCATGGCGGCGCACTGCACGGGCAGACGGCCCACGCGGGTGGGGTGTACGCCGTAGCCGTTGACAAGGCAGGCCACCTCCACGCAGGCGTCCTCCGGCAGGTTGCTGATGAGGCCGCCGGTGTTCAGCACGTTGCCGCCGATCTGATAGGGCTTCCCCGTGACGATGGCCTCCATGATGCGGGAGGCGTACTCGTTGGAGCGCTCGTGCTCCTTCACGCCGGTCTCCAATATCTCGGCGTATTCCGTCTGCCACCGCTCGATCTGGTTGACGCAGCGGCGGGGGTACTCGTCCAGCGGAATGTTGTACTTCTCGATCAGCTCCGGGTACTTCGACTTGATGTAGAACATGTTGTATTCCGCGTTGTGCTCGCTGGATTCTGTGCAGTAGTAACCGAAGTTCTTGATATACTCCATGCGCACCTTGTCCCTGTTGTCGGGATTTGCCAGATATTCGTCTACCCTCGACTTGATCTCCGGGTACAGGTCGTTGCCGTCTTTGTCCTTGATCTCCAGCAGCCACGCCATGTGGTTGATGCCCGCGATCAGCTCCTTGCGGCCTTCCAGTTTATCCTGCATGCCCAGCGCGTTCAGCAGTCCTTCGGAGCAGACCTGCACGCTGTGGCACAGGCCCACGGTTTTGATGGGGGTATAGCGCAGCATGAAGCCCGTCAGCATGGCCATGGGGTTGGTGTAGTTGAGGAACAGCGCGTCGGGGCACACCTCCGCCATGTCGTCGGCGAAATCCTTCATCACCGGAATGGTCCGCAGCGCCCGCATGATGCCGCCGATGCCCAGCGTATCCCCGATGGTCTGGCGCAGGCCGTACTTCTTCGGCACCTCAAAGTCGATGATGGTGCAGGGGTCGTAAAGCCCCACCTGAATGGCGTTCACCACGAAGTTCGCCCCCCGCAGGGCCTCCTTGCGGTGCTCCACCCCGGCGTAGCACTCGATTTTGCCGTACCCGCCCTTGGCCTTGCGCATGGCCTCTAAAATGGTGCGGCTTTCCTCCAGCCGTTTGGCGTCGATGTCGTACAGCGCGAACGTGCTGTCCCGCAGCGCCTCGGCGCACATGCAGTCGCCGATGACGTTCCGGGCGAACACGGTGCTCCCCGCGCCCATAAACGTGATTTTCATTGTGATATCCTCCCGCTTTTTATATGATTCTATTGTAGGAGAATGGGATCGGTTTGTCAATGAAGTTTTTGAAGCGGAAGACGACAGTCGCCGTATTCTGCAACCGTGCTTGACATTTTTGTATATTTGTCAATGATGTGAGACTAAGATTAGAAAGAAAA
>CADBKB010000199.1 GCA_902795095.1 Oscillospiraceae bacterium | reverse complement strand
AAGTCCATGAAGGACCGGGAGTACGCCGCCTCCATCGACCGTCAGGTGGATGAGCGTATGGAAAAATACGGAAAGATGGCCGATGAGGTCTTCGCGAAAGTATACGGGAGGTTTTGCTGATATGGCTGAATTATTGAAGGGCAAGCCGGTTGCCGACGCCCTGAAGGAAAAAATGTCCGCGGATGTCAACGCCCTGAAGGAAAAGGGCATCACCCCTACCCTGGCGATCCTGCGCGTGGGCGAGCGCGACGACGATCTGAGCTATGAGCGCGGCGCCACCAAGACCTGCGACAGCGTCGGCGTGGCCGTCAAGAACGTGGTCCTGCCCGCCGACGTGGATCCCGACACCTTCTTCAAGGCGCTCGACGATCTCAATAACGATCCCGCGGTGCACGGCATTCTGATGTTCCGGCCCCTGCCCAAGCATCTCGACGGCGAGAAGGCCCGCAAGATGCTCAACCCCGCCAAGGACGTGGACGGCTGCACCGACGGCTCTCTGGCCGGCGTGTTCACCAACACCGCGCTGGGCTTCCCGCCCTGCACGGCCCAGGCCGCCATGGAGATCCTGGACTTCTACGGCGTGGACTGCAAGGGCAAGCGCGCCGCCGTCATCGGCCGCTCTCTGGTGGTCGGCCGCCCGGCGGGCATGATGCTGCTGCACAAGAACGCCACCCCCACCATCTGCCACACCAAGACCGTGGACATGCCCTCCGTCATCCGTGAGGCAGACATCGTCATCGTCTGCGCCGGACAGAAACAGGCCATCGGCAAGGAGTACTTCCGCGAAGGCCAGACCGTCATCGACGTGGGCATCCACTTCAACGAAGAGACCGGCAAGCTCTGCGGCGACGTGCGCTTCGATGAGGCCGAGCCCATCGTCAAGGCCATCAGCCCGGTGCCCGGCGGCGTGGGCAGCGTGACCACCAGTGTTCTCGTGTCCCATGTGGTCGAGGCCGCCAAGAGGATCGCGCAATGAAACGGCTCAAAACATTTGCTTACGGCGTGCTGGCGGGCATCTGCATCGCCATCGGCGGCACCGTTTTTCTGGCCACCGACAACAAGGTAGTCGGCGCCACCTTCTTCACCGCCGGCCTCTTTACGATCTGCACCTTCGGGTTCAACCTGTTTACCGGCAAGGTGTGCTATGTGTTTGAGAGGGACGCCTCCTACGCCATCGATCTGCCGATCATGTGGCTGGGCAACCTGTGCGGCACCTGGCTGACCGCCGCGCTGGAGAGCTTGACCCGCCAGGGTCCCATGCTGGCGGAAAAGGCCATGAAGCTGGCGGAGACCAAGCTGGGCGACACTCCGCTGAGCATTTTCCTGCTCGCGTTTTTCTGCGACATTCTCATTTTCATCGCTGTGGACGGCTACGGCAAGAACCCCCACGAGCTGGGCAAGTACCTGTCGCTGTTCTTCGGCGTGATCGTGTTCATCCTGTGCGGGTTTGAGCACTGCGTGGCCAATATGTACTACTTTGCCATGGCGGGCGTGCTCTTCCAGGGCAAGACGCTGCTGTACGTGCTGATCATGACCCTCGGCAACGCCGTGGGCGGCGTGTGCTTCCCGCTGGTGCGCAGATGGAAGGAAAAGGAAACTCTGAAGGTATGACCGTTACCGAAGCAGTTGCCTACATAGAATCCAAAAAGACGGTGGAGACCACTCTCGGTCTCCACCGCATGCGTGCTTTAATGGCCGCTCTGGGCGACCCACAGAAGGCGTATCCCTGCCTGCATGTGGCCGGGACCAATGGCAAGGGCAGCGCCTGCGCCATGGCTGAGAGCATTCTGCGACGCGCCGGGTATAAAACCGGTCTGGCCACTTCCCCGCACCTGATCCGTTTCAACGAGCGGATCCAGATCGGCGGCGTGCCCGTATCAGACGAGCGGCTGTGCGCCGTGGCGGACGAGGTGCGCGCCATCGCCGAGGACATGGCGGAATCTCCCGGCTGGTTTGAGATCATCACCGCCATCACCATGAAGATCTTCGCCCTGGAGGGCGTGGACGCCGCGGTGTTCGAGGTCGGGCTGGGCGGCGAGTTTGAC
>CADBKB010000198.1 GCA_902795095.1 Oscillospiraceae bacterium | reverse complement strand
AGAGCGGTCAGCACCTCATCCTGACGGGGCAGGGTGGTGACGAACCCATGGAAGAACTCGCCGGTGTAGACCAGCTCCACGCCCTCGATGGCGGTGAGGCCGCGGCAGAGGTAGTGGGCCTTGGCCATGGACTGGCGGGCGGCCTCGGCCAGACCCTCGGGACCCATGGCGGCCAGATAGACGCCGGCGGTCAGGGCGCACAGGGCCTGGTTGGAGCAGATGTTGCTGCTGGCCTTCTCGCGGCGGATGTGCTGCTCGCGGGCCTGCAGGGACAGGACGTAAGCCCGGCGGCCATCGTGATCGGTGGTTTCGCCCACGATACGGCCGGGCAGCTTGCGCATGTGCTTGGTGGTGGTGGCCATGAAGCCCAGGTACGGGCCGCCGTAGCTCAGGGGCATGCCCAGAGGCTGGCCCTCGCCCACGGCCACGTCGGCGCCGCAGGCGGCGGGGGTCTTCATGATGCCCAGGGCGATGGGGTTGCAGCCCATCACGTACATGGCGCCCGCCTCGTGGACCAGAGCGCCGATGGCGTCCGCGTCCTCCAGCTGGCCGAAGAAGTTGGGCTGCTGGATATAGAAGGAGGCCACGTCGGGAGTGAGCATCTCGCGCAGGGCGTCCAGATCGGTTCGGCCGTCCTTGGCGGGCACGACGCGCAGCTCGTCGCCGGTGCCGTAGCAATAGGTGCGGACGGTGTTGATGGTGTCGGGATGGGCGGCACCGCTGATGAGGGTCACGCGGCGCTTGCGGTCCCGGCACATGGCGGCGGCCTCGGCAGCGGCGGTGGCGCCGTCATAGACGGAGGCATTGGACACGTCCATGCCGGTCAGCTCACAGATCATGGTCTGATACTCGAAGATGGACTGGAGCACGCCCTGGCTCATCTCCGCCTGATAGGGGGTATAGGCGGTGAGGAACTCCTCCTTGGACGTGACAGACTTGACGATGCTGGGGATGTAGTGGTCATAGGCACCGGCGCCGCGGAGCACCGTGGGGAACACGGTGTTCCGGGCGGCCATGGCGGTCATGGCACGGGTAACCTCCAGCTCGCTCATCCCCTCGGGGATGTTCAGCGGGCGGTCCAGGATCATGTCCGCGGGCACATCGCGATACAGGTCACGGAAGTCCTGCATCCCGATGGCGCGGAGCATCTCCTGACGCTGCTCGCCGGTGGAAGGTACGTAGCTCATTCTGTCTCCTCCGTGTCAGCCCTCGGTGGCGCAGAAGGCCTCGTAGGCAGCGGCGTCCAGCAGCTCCTCGTTGACGGCGCACACGGTGCCGCTGACGGGGCTCACCAGATCGCTGACGGCCTTGACGGACTCCACATCGCCGAAAGCCTCGCTGGCGGTGCACTCGTCGCCCTCCTGGGGCAGATTGATGAACACCACATCACCCAGAGCGTCCTGGGCCAAGTCGGAGCTGCCGATCACGGCCACGTCGCCGTCCATACGGACCCACTCATGGGACTTGGAATACTGCAGATCAACGGGATAGTTCATAGTAGTTACCTCCAAATAGTTTTTTGTATGTGAAGTGAATGGGAAACGGGATCAGAAGCCCACCTTGGCGGCGAAGCCCTCCAGGGCGGTCTCGAACTCGTCGTCGGTGAAGCAGTAGTGCATCTGGGTGTGGGCGCTGCGCAGACGGATCACGTCCTCGGTGACGTCCTTGTTGCGCAGGATGCAGTCAGCCATCAGCTGAGCCAGCTGCTCGAAGTCCTTCTTGGTGAAGCCGAAGCGGGTCATCTCGCTCATACCCATGCGCAGGGCGCCGGAGGCGGTGAAGCCCTCCTCGTCCGGGGTGGCCTGGTAGTTGACGATGATGTTGTTGCGCTCCAGACGCTCAGCGATCTCGGCACCCTGGGCGTAGCCCACGGAGACGATGACCTGGTGGGTCTCGGTGTAGTCGATGGCAGGGTCGCCGCACACGTTCAGGCCCTGGGCCTTCAGGCACTTGGCGAAGTACTTGGCGTTTTCGATGATGGCCTTCTGGTACTCGTCCTTGAAATAGTTCATCTCATAGGCGGCCATCAGCAGACCCAGCTGGGTGCCCAGGTGGTGGTTGGAGACGCT
>CADBKB010000197.1 GCA_902795095.1 Oscillospiraceae bacterium | reverse complement strand
GTGCTGCAGGCCATGGGCATCTTCTTCCCGTTCCGGCTGTCCGCCATACTCAAGAGCGCCCAGGGTTCTTCCACCGTCGCCATCACCACCACCGCGGGCATCGTGGCCCCGCTGCTGCCGGTGCTGGGCTTTGCCACGCCGGTGGAGATCTCCCTGGTGGTCATGGCCATCGGCGCCGGCGCCATGACGGTTTCCCACGCCAACGACTCCTACTTCTGGGTGGTCACCAACTTCGGTGAGATGACCCCCGAGCAGGGCTACAAGACCCAGACCCTGATGACCCTGGTCATCGGCCTCGCCTCCATGGTGGAGATCTTCATCCTGAACCTGATCTTCTGACCAGGCAGCGCCTGGAGGCAATCGCTACCGCCATTTCTATTCCGACGGGAAGGTCATTTTGCCCTTGGCAAAATGAGTCCCTTTGGGACTGAATTTGACGTTTCCGAAGGATACGGCAAATTCACCTCGGCCAAAGAACGGCCTCCCGTCGGTGTAGTTATATGAGAAACAACTTTGACAAATGGAGGTTCCACAATGAATCAGCTATTGCGTGAACATGCCGACCAGATCATCAAGGAAGCCATCGCGGCGGTGCAGCCGGACGCGGCGGTGCAGCGCGCCCTCTCCGGCAGGGAATTCCCGGGCCGGGTGCTGCTGGTGGCGGCGGGCAAGGCGGCCTGGCAGATGGCCAAGGCGGCGTCCGAATGCATGGGCGACCGCATCGAAAAGGGCGTCGTGGTCACCAAGTATGACCACGTGATGGGCCCCATCGCCAACTATGAATGCTTCGAGGCGGGCCATCCCGTGCCGGACGAGAACTCCTTCAAGGGCACCCAGGCGGCGCTGGACCTCGTCAGCGGCCTGACGGAGAAGGACACCGTGCTGTTCCTGCTGTCCGGCGGCGGCAGCGCGCTGTTTGAAAAGCCGCTGGTGGCGGCCGAGGAGCTCCAGGACATCACCGGCCAGCTGCTGGCCTGCGGCGCGGACATCGTGGAGATCAACACCATCCGCAAGCGCTTAAGCCAGGTCAAGGGCGGCCGCTTCGCCCAGCTGTGCTGGCCCGCGAAGGTGGAGGCCGTGATCCTCTCCGACATCCTGGGCGACCCGCTGGACATGATCGCCTCCGGCCCCGCCTGCCCGGATACCTCCACCGCCGAGGACGCCAATCGCATCGCGGCCAAGTACGATCTCAAGATGTCCGATCAGGCCCGCAAGCTGCTGGACGTGGAGACCCCCAAGGCGCTTGACAACGTGAATACCCAGATCAACGGCTCCGTGCGCGAGCTCTGCGCAGCGGCGGCCAAGACCTGCGCGGCGCTGGGCTACGAGCCCGTCATGCTCACCGATCAGCTCTGCTGCCAGGCGAAGGAGGCGGGCAGCTTCCTGGCCTCCATCCTCAAGACCCACGCGGGCAGCGGCAAGTCCCTGGCCTTCATCGCCGGCGGCGAGACGGTGGTCAAGCTCACCGGCCACGGCCGGGGCGGGCGCAACCAGGAGCTGGCGCTGGCGGCGGCCGAGGGCATCGCGGGCATCGACGGCGCGGCGGTGTTCTCCGTGGGCAGCGACGGCACCGACGGTCCCACCGACGCGGCCGGCGGCTATACCGACAGCGAGACCCGGGACGAGCTGAAGGCGCAGGGCGTCTCCATCGACGCCGTCCTCCAGGACAACGACGCCTACAACGCCCTGAAGAAGGTGGGCGGCCTGGTGATGACCGGCCCCACCGGCACCAACGTCAACGATGTGGCTGTGGCGCTGATCAAGGCCTGATCACGCAAGGCACACGCAAGGGAGAGCGAACGCGGTTAGCGTTCGCTCTCCCTTTGCTTTTCCTGAAAGGCTTTGTTTCAATGGTATTTTGTTCCAGGGCACGGAAAAGACATACTTATTTGATAGCATAACAACATAAAGTCGCAGACCCCCCTTCGCCAGGGGGCTTTGCTGTGACGCGCGCCGGGGATGCCGGGCTGGGCGTCCCTCCCTGAAGTATGCAATGCCGTGGGGGAGAGATGTTACGTAACATGAACGCTACATATATTTCAACTATTGTATTGGAAAATGGTAACATTTACGCAAT
>CADBKB010000196.1 GCA_902795095.1 Oscillospiraceae bacterium | reverse complement strand
GTTGCGCCCAATCTGCTGGGCGGCAGGGACGGGAAAGCCGGATATGAGACGACGCTTTCCGCGTCAGGAAAGGGCGTTGCCGCCGCGGCGGGCGACTGGATCGTCAAGGATTGAAGAAAAATCGGTGCGGATTCCAAAGAATCCGCACCGATTTTGTATTCTATGAGGGTTACCGCAGTTTGAACAGCACCGTTGCCACCTGCGCACGGGTCATGGGATCGGTGGGGTGGAAGCTGCCGTCTGTGTAGCCGGTCAGGATGCCCAGCGTGCTGAGGATGCTGATATACTCCGCCGACCAGTCGGGGATGGAGGCGCTGTCACGGAAGGAGAGCGCCGGGGCAGCGTAGCCCTTTTCCAGAAGCCGGCCAATCATCGTCACCGCCTCCTGGCGGCTGATGGTGGCGGTGGGATTGAAGCGCAGCTGACCATTGGCGTCGGGCGAGCCCTTCAGAACGCCCATGGCGTACATCGTGCGCACGGCTTCGCTGGCCCAGGAGGCGATCTGCGCCGCATCGACAAAGGGCATATCTCCGCTGTTTGCACTGCCGGGGTTGAGATAACGGTAGAGCAGCACGGCGAATTCCTGACGGCTGATGCGCGCGTCGGGCTGGAACTTGCCCTCGCCGTTGCCGTTGGTGATACCGCTGCGGCGCAGATAGTCGATCGCACCGTTGGCCCAGTGGCCCTTCGTGTCGGAGAAGGCGGGCGCGGCGTCTGCCGCGGCGGGGCTCGTCACGCTGGCGCGGGCGACGTTGCCGCTCGCGTCGCGGGCGGTCAGACTGACGCGGTGGGAAAGTCCGTCGGACGCGGGCAGTGCGGCACTCAGCGCGCCGGTGGCGGCGTCATAACGGTGGGTGACGGTTTTGCCGTCGAAGGCCACAGAGAGGGAAGCGAGCGTCGTGCCGTCCACGGCGTCGCTGGCGCGGCCGGTGACGCCATCACCGCTGAGAGCAAGGGAAACCTCCGGCGCGGCCTGGTCCACGATGCCGCCGTAGGAAAGCACCAGCTGATCGAGATAGATCGTGCCGCTGCGGTTGTCCGGCGCGGAGAAGGTCAGACCCGTCACGGCGGTGGCCCCTGCGGGGATCACCGCGCCGAGCTGACGCCAGCCGGTGAAGCCGATCGCCTCCACCGGCGCAGTGCCGGCATCGGTCTCGAGGGAAAGCAGCGTGCCGCTGCCGTCGCCATAGACCCAAAGGTTGATGCGGTCATAGCCGGCCGCGATCGGGTAAATAAATGCAACCAGGGGGATCAGCACGAGCTTGTAAAGCGTCGTCAGCAGGATATTCCGGCTGTTGATCCGCAGATGATTCAGATCCAGACGGGCCCCCAGCATGATAAAGCTGATCGGGACGGCACAGACAGAGATGTTGTTGATGGTCTTGGCCCCCAGTTCCGGCATCGGAATGCGGGCGAGACTCCAGAGCATGCCCAGCAGAAGGCCGACCAGAAGCGGGTTTTTCAGCCAGCCGAGCACGAGCGCGGCCGGGGATGTTTTTTTCACGGCAGCCTGATCGCCCCTGGCCGCCAGGATCTTCTTCTGATACCGTTCCAGGACCGGGACCGATGTAATATTGTTAAGAAGGGTCAGAAGGACCAGAGTCAGGGTGACCTCCGGCACCATTTCTCCGAAAATCCCTTCCGAAACAGCGATCGCATACAGGGTGATATTGGTCCGGAAACCGCAGTGCACCATGGTACACTGTCTGGCCGGATCCTTTTCAAGGCGGGGTACGACAAGCATCAGAAAGCCAAGTGACAGTCCGAAAAGAAGCGCCACATAAAGAGCCGTCGGCTGCCGCAGCATGGCACCGAGATCGATCTTGTAGGCGACGTTGAACAGATTGACCGGGAACAGGATCTGCGCCACGAAACGGTTCATTTTTGCCGTGGCATGTTCATCCACCATTTTGCTGTGGCGCAGCCAGATGCCGATCCCCAGATAGACGAGAAAGGGAAATACGACCGAAAAGGTCATATAGAGATTCTGAAGCATGCTGTCCTCCGCCTGCCGTCATGAGAAGCCCGGCAGGCATTTTAAAAAGTCGTATTTACTCGGCTTCTATTTCTTTAATGATACAT
>CADBKB010000195.1 GCA_902795095.1 Oscillospiraceae bacterium | reverse complement strand
GGGCTTGTCCTGCCGGATCTCTTCCAGCAGCTCCCGCACCACCACTTTTTCGTCAAAAGGACGCTTGACGCCCCGGATCTCCTGATAGGTTTCATGGCCTTTGCCGGCCAGGACCACCATATCCCCTTCCCGGGCCATCATGAGCGCGTGACGGATGGCTTCTCTGCGATTCTCTATCACAGTATATTGGCCATCGGTATGCCGGATTCCTTCTTCGATGGAGGCCAAAATATCATAGGGGTCCTCGTTGCGGGGATTGTCGCTGGTCAGGATGCAGAAATCCGCCAGCCTGCCGCCGATCTCGCCCATGATGGGACGCTTGCCGTGATCCCGGTCGCCGCCGCAGCCAAACAGTGCGATGACCCGTCCCCGGGTGAAATCCCGCACGGCGGTGAGGATGTTTTCCAGCGCTTCGGGAGAATGGGAATAGTCCAGCAGCACCTTGTAGGGCGTATGGGTATCCAGCATTTCCGCCCGGCCGGGCACGGCGCGGACGCTCTGCAGTCCCTTGACGATCTGATCCAGGCCGACGCCCAGGGACAGCGCGGCGGCCGCCGCGGTCAAGGCGTTATAGACGTTGAAGATGCCGGTCAGTTGCAGGCGCACCATGCGCTCCTCGTTTTCCTTGCACAGACGGAAGATGACGCCGTTTTCGCTGATCTCGATATCCCGGGCATAAAGATCGGCGTTGGTGCTGATGCCAAAGCGCAGACAGGGGATTTGGATGTCCCGGAGGATTTTGGCTGTGGTTTCGTCGTCCACGTTCAGGGCGGCCCGCTTGACATAGCCTTGGGTAAAGAACGCCTTTTTGGCTTCAAAATAGCGTTCCATGGTTTCAAAGTAATCCAGGTGATCCTGGGAAAGATTGGTGTAGCAGCCCACGTCGTAGACGATGCCGTCCACCCGATGCATGGCGATGGCATGGGCGGAAACCTCCATGACCACGGCCTGCACCTGCTCGTCCGCCATCCGGCGCAGGAGCCCTTGCAGGTGATGGGCCTCCGGAGTAGTCATATCGCCGTGGATAAAGGTGCCGCCGATCATGTTGCCGGTGGTGCCGATGAGGCCCACCTTCATGCCCGCCGCCTCCAAAATGGCCTTGATGAGATAGCTGGAGGTGGTTTTGCCCTTGGTGCCGGTGAGGCCCACCATCTTCATCTGTCGGGCGGGATGACCGTAGAGCTCCGCGCTCATGGGGCCAAAGGCTTCCCGGACGTTTTTGACCAGGATCTGCGGAATGTCAAGGGGCAGCAGGCGTTCCACCACCAGCGCGGCGGCGCCGTTTTTCACCGCCTGCTCCGCAAAATCATGGGCGTCAAACCGCGCGCCGGAGATGCAGAAGAACAGGCCTCCCTGCTTCTTTTCCCGGCTGTCCATGAAAGGGAAAAGCACCTCGGCCTCTCCCCGGACCTCCACCACATAAGCGGCGCAGCTGCGCGCCAAATCGGATAATTTCATGCGAAACTCCTTTTTTAAAACCACTGTTTCAGGGCAGGACGAAGGTCACTGTGACCCTGCTTCCCTGGGCCGCGTAAGCGCCGCCCGCGGGACTTTGCCGCACGGCGATCCCCGTGCCCTCCAATTGCATTTCCAGACCTCTTGCCCGCAGCGCCCGGCTGGCCTCCACCACGCTCATGCCGCGCACGTCGGGCACGGCGGTCATGATGTCGGGGGTTGCTGCCTCCTGGGGCGCGGTGTAGAGCATCACCTGGGAGCCCGCGGCCAGGAGCGTTCCCCTTGGGGGCATCTGGGCCGTCACGGTATCGCTGACGCCGTCCGTTTCCCATTTCAGCGGCGCGGCCCGCAGAATCCGGGCGGCTTCCTCCAGGGAAAGGCCCACAAGCTCCGGCGTTTCCACCTGCTTCTGCTCCTCCGTCCCGGCCTTGGGATAGCCCAGATATTGCAGGGTATCCGCGATGATCTGCCGGGCGAAGGGAGCCGCCGTGGTGCCGCCGTAATCGATGGGCACGTCCGCCGCGTCCACCGTGACCAGCACGGCGAAGCGGGGATTTTCCACCGGCGCGAATCCGATGAAGGAACCGATGTGCACGGTGCTGGACACCTTGCCGTCGATATACACCTGGGCGGTGCCGG
>CADBKB010000194.1 GCA_902795095.1 Oscillospiraceae bacterium | reverse complement strand
GCCCGATGACCGGACATACTCTGCGGAAGTTACCTCCTTGCGGAGCAATCTCCCGCTTCATCGCATTTGCGCGCACTTGTCCTGTTCGCGCGCTTGGATATAGTACTACACGCAGCCGTGAATGTCAAGCATTTTTTGAGAAATTTTCTCTCTTTTTTCTGTTTTGGCAAAATAGACATGAAATAAGCGGTCGAACTGTCCGGTTTTCGGATATTCGACCGTTTTCGTCTCCCCCGCCCCAGAATCTGCACCCGTAGGGGCCGATGCCCACATCCGCCCGCTTGCTGCGCACCTGTCTGAAACCAACGACATGCTTCTGATCAAATCGGTCCGCTCGGGCGCATGAGGGCATGCGCCCCTACGGCTGATTTGAAGACAGGAAGGTCGGTTCCGCGTGTCCTCCCCGGCTGCTCACCATTCTTGCAACCGTAGTTCAACACACAGAACCGGCTCTTGTGTCAGGAATAGTAATGCAAGGCACAGGCGATATTTCCTTCCTGTTGTCGGGAATCGCACCTTTCCTTCCCTGCTCCGGTTGATTTCCGCCGGATTTCCGCTATAATATAGAAAAACGAACGAGGAGGTGCGCACATGGCAAAGACGCTGGTGTTGGCGGAGAAGCCGTCGGTCGGCAAGGAGCTGGCCAGGGTGCTGGGCTGCCGCAGAGGCGGCGAGGGATATATGGAGGGCGACCGCTATGTGGTCACCTGGGCCCTCGGGCATCTGGTCACCCTGGCCGATCCCGACGTCTATGACAAAAAGCTGGAAAAGTGGGACATGGAGGACCTGCCCATGCTGCCCCAGCATATGAAGCTTGTGGTCATCCGTGAGACCACGAAGCAGTACAAGATCGTCCAGGGTCTTATGAAGCGGGGCGATATTTCCGATCTGGTCATCGCCACCGACGCCGGCCGCGAGGGCGAGCTTGTGGCCCGCTGGATCATGATCAAGGCCGGATGGAAGAAGCCCACCCGCCGCCTGTGGATCTCTTCGCAGACCGACAAGGCCATCAAGGAGGGGTTCGCAAACCTGCGCCCTGCGTCGGAATACGACAATCTCTTCCGCTCCGCCCAGGCACGGTCCGAGGCCGACTGGCTGGTAGGCCTGAACGTCACCCGCGCCCTGACCTGCAAATTCAACGCCCAGCTCTCCGCCGGCCGCGTGCAGACGCCCACCCTGGCGCTGATCGTGGACCGGGAGAACGAGATCCGCCGATTTGTGCCCAAGGAGTTCTACGGCGCCGCCATCACCCTGGACGGCTTCCGGGCCCGGTACAAAGACGCCAAAGGCGTGGCCCGCAGCTTTAACCGCGAGGAAATGGAAAAGATCGTCCGGGAGTGCGAGGGCAAGGACGCCGTTATCACCCAGGTGCGCCGGATGCGCCGGCAGACGCCGCCCCCCGCCGCCTACGATCTCACGGAGCTTCAGCGCGACGCCAACAAACAATACGCTTACTCCGCCAAGGAGACGCTGAATCTTATGCAGAGCCTCTACGAGCGGCACAAGGTCCTCACCTATCCCCGCACCGACAGCCGCTATATCTCCGACGATGTGGTACCTACCCTTCCCGACCGCATCCGGGCAGTCATGATGCCGCCCTATAAGGAACTGGCCCAGCGGGTCATGCGCAACCGGCCGCTGCAGACAAAATATCTGGTCAACAATGCCAAGGTCACGGACCACCACGCCATCATCCCCACCGAGGAGCAGGCATTTCTTTACGATCTGTCCGGTCCGGAGCAGAACATCTACGACCTGGTGGTGCGCCGCTTCCTGGCGGTGCTCATGCCGCCGGCGGAATATGAGGAAGTGGAGCTCACCCTCTCCGTGGGTCGTTACAGCTTCCACGCCAAGGGCAAGATCATCCGGGAGCAGGGCTGGAAGGCCGCCTACGACCGCAACTTCTCCTTTGATGAGGAAGCGGACGAGGAAGAGGAAGATCAGCGCCTGCCCGATCTGCAGCAGGGCCAGCGCATGAAGATCCGCTCAGCCAAGGTCACCACCGGCAAGACCTCTCCCCCCGCCCGCTATACCGAGGCCACCCTGCTCACCGCCATGGAGCATCCCGTGAGCCAGGTGGAGGACAAGAATCTGCGCCAGATCCTCAAGGAGACCTCCGGTCTCGGCACCCCCGCCACCCGGGCGGACATCATT
>CADBKB010000193.1:2828-3758 GCA_902795095.1 Oscillospiraceae bacterium | reverse complement strand
AGCCGTGTTATCGACCGTCCTATCCGTCCGCTCTTCGACAAGAGCATGCGCAATGATGTTTCCATCGTCTGCACCGTTATGAGCGTTGACCCCGACTGCCAGCCCGAAATCGTGGCTATGATCGGCGCGTCCATCGCTATCTCCATCTCCGACGTTCCGTGGAACGGCCCCATCTCCGGTTGCTCCGTAGGCATGGTTGACGGCGAGTTCGTTATCAACCCCACCGAGGAACAGAGAAAGGTTTCGCGCATGTCCACCACCGTCGCTTCCACAAGCGAGAGAATCGCTATGATCGAGGCAGGCGCTGACTGCGTTTCCGACGACGAGATGTATAACGCCATCATGTTCGGTCATGAGGCGAACCAGAAGATCATCACCTTCATCAACGATATCAAGAATGAGGTCTATATCATTTGCAGCAAGTATTTCTCTGATCCTGCAAAGCGTATCGAGAATATCCGATTCAAGGACGGCTCTGTTATGACCTACGATGATGTCTGCTATATAACAAACTCGGTTGTAGGCACAGAGGAAGATGATACTATCGAGGGCTATCCCGAGACAAACTATATCTGGGGTATGGGCGGTAACGATACCATTTACGGAAACAAGAGCGACGATTATCTGTTCGGCGGCGACGGTGACGATACTATCACACTTGCAGATAGCTGCTTCGGACTGCTTTTTACTCAGGCAGGCAATAATTACGCTTATGGAATGGACGGCAATGATACTATAATACTCAGTGACGGCGACGACTTCATATGGGGCGGCAAGGGCGACGACGTTATCAAGAGCGGCGGCGGCAGTGATATCATTTACTACGAGCTTGGCGACGGTAACGACTACTTCGACGATACAAAAGGAAGATTCACTTCCCCTTCAAGCGGCAAAGACGTTCTCTGGCTCGGAGAGGGTATTCTTCCTGAG
>CADBKB010000193.1:0-2816 GCA_902795095.1 Oscillospiraceae bacterium | reverse complement strand
AGGTATCATTCTCTGACAACTATTACGAGTATAATCTCCATATCATGAGAACAGGAGATACTATTACAATCCCCGGAAATATGTATTCGGGCCTTACACCTGTATTCCCTATCGAGGAGATACACTTTGCTGACGGAACTACATGGGATCGTCTTGACCTGCTTGAGCGCACACGCTACCACTATGGTTCAAACGGTGATGATGTCCTTACAGCTGTAGTTGACACTGACGCAGAATTCCGTAAGGATTACGTTCCTGATTCTATTCTTTTCGGTTTTGGCGGTAATGACGTGCTCACAGGCGCAAAGGGAAATGACATGATCTGGGGCGGCGAAGGCGACGACATCATGCGTGGCGGAAACGGCGACGACATATTCTTATACGATCTCGGCGACGGAAATGACCTCATAGCCATTCGCCAGCATCCCGCTGAGACGCTGGCGGCTCTCAGGTTCCCCGGCCGCCACCAAAACCTGGCGTCGGCCATTCATCGGAGCGAATCCCGCTAAAGTGTCCGGCATGGTATCTCTCCCCCGCCCGCGAGGCGCGGGCCCGAAAATCGCTTGATTGAAACGCGCATTGTTAAAACACATGCCGCTACTTTACATTTCTGATTGTAACATGTTCAGAATTCTGATTGTAACATGTTCAGAAACATCTGTCAATCATTTCAAATATTAAAATGTGCGATGGTACTCTTCCTGAGTTCTTATTCCGCCGGGCTCAACCGGAAGTAGAGTGCGTAGGGCTCGTAGCCGACCTCATACAGCGGGACAAAGCGGATGGCCTCCGGCTCGGTGGTGGTGAGGAAGGAGGTGGTCCAGTAGCCCCACTCCCGCTCGTCCTCCCGGCGCAGGGCGGTCTCCGGGTGGTCGGCATTCGCGTGGAGCGTGCGCTCCGAATCCACGATACCCGCCAGGGCGATGGGCCCGTAGAGGAAGGCCCCGCGGGTGGGATCGCCCAGAAGCGGCTCCCAGGTCAGCTTCCGGGGCAGGTCAATGCTCCACAGGTCCCCGTCGCTCCAGGCGTCCTTTGCCACGGTAACGAAGCGGCTCTCACCCTCCCCCGCCCAGCCGGGCACGCGCACGTGCAGGCGCAGGGCGGCGGGCTTTTCGCAGCGGACCTTGAACACCACTCGCATGACCTCCGGGTTGTTCAGCACCTTGGAGGTCACCGCGCCGATGCTCTGCTTCGCGGCGGAATCGCTGGAGAACATGAAGGAGCCGGTCTGCCAGTCGATGCGCTGGCTGAGGGTCACGGACTGGCCGTCGATGTCCAGGGTCACGTCGCTGTCGAAGAACTGGCAGACGTACACGTCCCGGCCGTCCTGGTAGTAGAGGTAGCGGTTGTGGGCGGCGTTGGCCTGCACCAGCGTGCCGTGGCAGCAGTAGAAGTTGGTGGTCTCGGTGCCCCAGCCCTTGGTGTCGCCGCCGCGCATGGGCAGGAAGTAGGAGATCAGGCCGGTGCGGGGATGGCCGGGGTCGAAGCCGTTGGTGGGCCGCCAGCGCCAGTAGCCCTGGGCCATGATGCCGTTGTAGAGGTTGCGCTCGATGTAGTCGGCGTACTTCACGTCCCCGGTCCAGCGAAACAGCGCGTCCGCCAGGCGGATCATGTTATAGACGGTGCAGTGCTCCTGGCCCTTGCGGCCCAGGCGTTTGGACACGTCGCCCTTTGGGGTCCAGATCTCGCCGCAGGTCTGGCCGCCGGTGGCGTAGCTGCCCCGGTCCTCCACGGCGCACTTCCAGTAGGCCTCGACGATTTGACGCCAGCGGGGCTCCCCCGTCACCTCGTAGGCCCAGGCGCAGCCCAGCACCTCCGGCACGGTGGTGTTGGCGTGCATGTTGGTCAGCGGGTCGTGCCCGGCCAGCAGCTCGTCGAACAGGCGGTTGCGGGTATAGCGTTCCAGCAGCCGCCGGTACCGCTCCTTCCCCGTCAGCTCCAGAAGGTCCGCCCAGACCTCCAGCATGCCGCCGGTCTCCACGTCCAGGATGTCGTCCATCTGCTCCCGGGTGAACTGGCCGGCCCAGCGGTCGAACCACTCGCCCCATTTGTCGGCCACTTCCAGCGCCTGGGCGTTTCCGGCCAGCTTCGCCATGTCCACCAGACCCATCAGGGTCTTGTGGACGGTGTAGTGGGGCGCCCAGACGGCCTTGCCCCGGGCGATCCAGTCCAGGTACTTCTCCGGGATGGAGCCCGCCCAGCCGTCGCCGTGCTCCGCCTGGCAGCGGGCCAGATCGTCCACCATGGCGTCGGCCCGGCCCTTGATCTCGGCGTCGCCGGTGGCGTTGTAGATCATGGCGGCGGCGCTCAGGTAGTGGCCGGTAAAGTGGCCCCTGAGGGCGCAGGTGGGCGACTCCCACCCGCCGTGGATGCTATGGTCCAGGTCGTCGCTGGCCCAGAGGCCCGCCTCGAAGAGATAGTTCCGCATCAGGTTTTCCCGGGTGAGCCGGAGCATATAGGCCCGGTTGTCCCGCTCCCGCCGGAGAAGCTCGCCGTCCCTGAGGACCACCTGTCGTCCGCCCAGTGCCTTCATGGTCATTCCCTCCCGATTTTACTTTCTTTACAGATTATAGCAACGATTGTGAACCACTGTCAACGCATTCCTTGCAGATTGCCCGTCCGTTTCTTGCAAACCGCGTCGATTTGTGGTAAACTGATAAACAGAAACCAGTCAGAGGAGAGATAACCATGTTTGGTCGGAGGCCGGATGGCAAGCGCGTGAAGGGCATCGACCCCATCATTCGCATCACCCCCTACCTCATGCCGATGCGCTGCGACGCCCAGGTTTTCCTGAAGCACCGCATCGACATGGAGGT
>CADBKB010000192.1 GCA_902795095.1 Oscillospiraceae bacterium | reverse complement strand
AGGTGACGGTATCAATGACGCTCCTGCACTGACTACTGCTGACACAGGCGTTGCCATAGAGGTCCCAGCCAGAGAAGGAGAGCAGGGGCTTGAGAATGGCCTTGTCCCACACCCAGTGGAAGTGGGTTTCCTTGAAGTGGCGCAGGCAATAGACGCGGTAGATCATCATGATGGTGACCGAAACAGCCAGGGTGAGCACTGCATAGAGCTTGAGCTTGTCGAAGTGGCCCAGCACGAGCAGGTAGACAATGGCGAGCTTGAGCAGCGAGTTGAGGATCTCGACGTAGGCATACACGTTCATCTTCTCGTGCGAGATGATGCTGGCGTCGTAGGGCGCCTGGGTGATGCCTATCATCGAGCTCATGATGCTGAGCTGGTACACCCAGTGGGCAGCCTCCATGCGGCTGGGGGGTATCACGAGCTTGTTGCACAGGAACCACAGACCCACGGTCTCGCCCAGCACCATGACCACGAGGGCAATGCCCATGTGGATGATGAGCGCGCTCGAGAAGGTCCTGGCCAGGCGAGCGCTGTCGCCACGCCCCAGCTCGAAGGTGAGGAAGCGGCTTGTGGCACCGGCCATGGCGGCGTTGAGAAAGCCCATCATGGCTATCACGCCGCCCACCACGCCATAGATGCCGTAGTCCTGCACGCCCAGGGTGATGCTGGCATCGCCGTGCTTGCGGCGCACGGCCTCCACGGCGGCCTCCAGGCGCTCGGTGCGCTCCCGATCCCGGGAGGGGCCGCCCACGCCCAGATCGAACAGGGACAGCTGCTCGGCCACCTCCCCCGCCGGGCGCAGCTTGGACACCCCCACGGTGAGGGCGCGGATGGGCTGGGCTTCGCCGATGTGCCAGTGATCGTGGACGAGATCAAGGGCGGTGCGGCGGATCTCGTGCTGGAGGTAGGTATAGCGGGGCAGGGTGACCTGACGGGAGATGCTGGTCATGTCCGGGCGGCGGATCTGCACGAACACCACCTCGCCCTTCAGGTCGTGGCGGCGCAGGGTGCGTGCCACCTCGTCCACCAGCACGTTGAGCCCGGTGCGCACCTCCTGCTCCGTCACCAGGTCCCGGCGGAAGGTGCGGCCCCGGCTGACGGACTTGATCTCCGGCTCGTCGCCGAACAGGCGCACGGGCTCGTCGTCGATGCCGTTGGCGTAGCGCCAGAGCAGCCCGCCGTGCCTGCCCAGCAGGGATTCCAGGTCGGAAGGGGTGCGCCGGGCCAGGTCGCCGATGGTCTCGATGCCCGATCGCCTGAGCGTCCGCACGGCGGACCGGCCCGCGAACAGCAGGTCCGACACCGGCAGCGGCCACAGCAGCTCCCGGTAATTTTCCCGGGTGATCAGCGTGGTGGCGTCGGGCTTTTTGTAATCGCTGCCCATCTTGGCGAAGATCTTGCAGTAGGACACCCCCACCGAGATGGTGATGCCGATCTCCGTCCGCACCCGGTCCCTGAGCTGATCCGCCAGCTCCCGGGGCGACAGGCCCAGAAAGGCCACCGCCTGGGTCATGTCCAGGTAGGATTCATCGATGGAGGCGGGCTCCACGTACTCCGTGTACTCGGTGTAGATGGCGTTCACCCGCCGGGACACCTGGCCGTAGAAGCGGTGCCTGGGCGGCACGAACACGATCTGCGGGCACTTCTGCCTGGCCTGGTACACCGTGTCCGTGGTCTTCACGCCGTACTTCTTCGCCAGCTCGTTCTTCGCCACCACCACGCCCACCCGGTCCTCCGGGTCCCCCGCCACGGCCATGGGCACGTCCTTCAGCTCCGGCCGCTCCAGACACTCGCAGGAGGCGAAAAAGTTGTTGCAGTCGGCATGGAATATCACGCGGTCAGGCATGGAGGCGCCTCCTTTCTGGAGTTGAGGCAACAGTGAATTGTCAGAGTGCCGGGAAATGGTGGAGAGGTCGTCCCCATTTCCCATTTGACATTTCCCATTTCCAATTATTTTGATCATTCCTGAAAAAATGTCACAAGTAACCATACTTGTAACCATTTACAGGTATACTGTTCTCAGAGATCAGGGATGACCCCCTCGACAGACGATACCGGGCCTGAGCAGCGCCCGTCAGGTGATAGCACAAAAGCTGTTTGCCTCCGGACAGGACACATCTTTCCTCCTTTGATGTGCGACCGGAGGCCTTTTCATGTCCATCTCCATTATACTCCATTTGGGCCAGGG
>CADBKB010000191.1 GCA_902795095.1 Oscillospiraceae bacterium | reverse complement strand
GAGCGGGAAAGCTTTGCGAAAACAAACGGCTACGTCTTTACCTATGACGCCAACACCGGCTTCCGCTATCAGTACAAGTCCAATGCTCAGTACCTGGTGGCCTATAAGGGCCCGGGCGGCAGCGTGACCATCCCCGCCGAGGCGGCGATCATCGGCGAGAACGCCTTTGCCAACAACACCGCCGTCACCGCCGTGACCATCCCGAACACCGTGACGGTCCTGGACAGACAGGCTTTCCGTTATTGCACCAACCTGGCCCGCGTCACCATGGCGGACAGCGTGACTCTGATCGATGAGCGGGCCTTTGCCTACTGCGCCAACCTGACGGATGTGACCTTCTCGGCCAATCTGACCAGCATCGGGGCAGATGCCTTCGATTATGCCTGCACGGCGGCGGGCACCCATTTCTACCGCCTGCCCGACCATATCGCCACCCTGGGCTGGACGCCCTTCAGCGATTGCGGCGCGGTGATGTGCTTCAACCGCGGCAGCGACACCGCCGCACTATTCAAGCAGAACCAGTACATCTACACCTACAATGGCGAGACCGATTTCCGCTATCGCTGGTACAGCGGCGAGGGCACGGAAGGCCACCAGGAGCGGCTGATGCAGTATGTGGGCAGCGCCGCCACGGTGAATATTCCCGGATACGTCTGGATGATCAGCGACGATGCCTTCCGGAACAACACCGCCGTCACAAAGGTGGTCATTCCCGAGGGCGTCACCAGGATCTCCTTCTCCGCCTTCCGGGATTGCACACATCTAACGGATGTTACCTTCCCCAACACCCTGACGCTTATAGACAGCAACGCATTCAACGGCTGCGGCAGCGCCGCGCAGGCGTCCTTCTGTTTCAACCTGCCGGACAGCATCACCGGAGTCGGCGAGTATGTATTCCAGAATAGCCCGGCCATCCTGACCTGCGGCATCAATTCCACCACGGCCGGTACGATCTCCAATCGCGGCTGGTCCTTCGCCCGGAATGACCGGCCCAATGAGCTGGATTTCCGCTATCGCTGGGACTATTTCGATCACGTCTGGAACTGGGGCCTTTACGATTATGCGGGCTCCCTTTCCTCCGTTCTGCTGCCGGACGACTGCCGCCATGTGAACAGCGCCATGTTCCAGCAGAAGCCCGATCTGGAACTGAAATGCAACCAGCTGTCCGATACGGCCCTGGGTCTGTCCGAGGCCGAACTGAACTTCACCTTCCCCGGCCACGAGGGCCTGCGCTACCGCATCATCGACAGCGCGCTGAACCTGACGGGCTGTGTGGGCACGCCGACGGAGCTCATCATTCCCCAGGCTGCCGCGTATATCAACGCGGGCTGGGAGGAGCACGTGAACAGCCACAGCTTCGAGAACAGGACGACGCTGACCAGGCTGGTGCTGCCCGAGGGCATGCTCAAAATCAAGGACAGCGCCTTCAAGGGATGCCTGAACCTGACGGACGTCACCTTCCCCGATTCCCTCCAGGTGCTGGAGAACCACGCCTTCGAGCAGTGCGGCAAGAACGCCGATTCCCTGCACTACTATGTGCTGCCGGACAGCATGACCAGCATTTCCACCAACGTGGACGCCGGCTGGGGCGCGTTCACGGACATCAATATGGGCCGAATCTCCTGCAATCCCGACACCAAGACGGCTCTCCAACTCTCCGGCATCGATACCTATAATCACAACGGCAGCTATCTCTTCGCCCTCAAGGGCCACGAGACGGACGGCCTGCTGTATCAGTACAGACAGTACACCGTAAACGGCGAGCCCGTGAACCGCCTGGAGCTTCGGCGCTATGAGGGCTCCGGCGCCGCCGTCTATATCCCCGCGGACACGGGCCTGTACCGCATCGAAAACAACGTGTTCAAGGATCATCAGGAGCTGCTGCAGGTGACGATGCCCGACGGCCTGGTGGAGATCGGTGACAGTGCCTTCAGCGGCTGCACCCTGCTGCATGGCGGCGCGGAGGAATTTGTGATCCAGGTGCCCAGCACCGTCAAGCGCATCCAGAACAACGCCTTCTACGAGGTGGGCAGCGGCTATACCGCCAATCGCTTCTACCTGGTGCTGCCCAGCGCGCTGGAGGAATTCTACATCAGCGCCATCACGTACTGCAACGCCGTGTTTGTGGCCCCGGGCGGCCTGGCCGCAACGGTGCTGTACGACAACTGGTACTATTATTACACCACCCTGGCCGACGCCAAGGC
>CADBKB010000190.1 GCA_902795095.1 Oscillospiraceae bacterium | reverse complement strand
CCGAGGAATACTTGCGCCGCGCCCACGCGGTCACGCCCGTCACCGCCATTGAGAATCGCTATTCCATGATGGCCCGCTGGCACGAGTCCATCTTCCCGGTGTGCGAGGAACTGAGTATCACCTATGTGGCCTTCTCTCCGATGGCCAACGGCTTCCTCACCGGTAAATATGATGCACACACACAGTTTGAGGGCAAAGAGGACTTTCGTTCCAGGATGCCGCAGTACACTGAGAAAGGCTACGCCAAGGCAAAAGGCCTGCTGGAGCTGCTGCAACAGTTGGCGGAAGAGAAGCGGGCGACACCTGCCCAGATTTCCCTGGCGTGGATGATCTGCAAAAAGCCCTACATTGTTCCGATTCCCGGCAGCCGTAAGCCGGAGCGCCTGCGGGAGAACCTTGACGCTGGCAAAATCACGCTCACGCCGACAGAAATCGCCGATATCGATACTCGCCTGGACGGCATGAACTTCGATGTTTTCGGCGGTCACAGCGGGAAATGAAAAGAGAAAAGGAAGAAATGTTATGAAAAAGGAAGTTATGCTCGTCACCGGAGCGGGCCAGATCAGCATGGCCATCGCCCGCAGGATCGGGTACGGCAAGAAGATCATACTGGGCGATAAGAGGATCGAGAATGCCAACGCCATCGCCAAAATCATGAATGACGCGGGCTATGACGTGGTTCCCTTTGAAATGGATCTGTCCAGCCGGGAATCCATTCTCGCCATCATCGCCGAGGCGCAAAAGTACGGCCCCATCAAGTATCTGGTGAACGGCGCGGGCGTTTCACCCAGCCAGGCCCCCATTGAGGCCATCCTGAAGGTCGATCTGTACGGCACGGCGGTGCTGCTGGAGGAGGTCGGCAAGGTGATCGCCGAGGGCGGCTGCGGCGTAACGATCAGCAGTCAATCCGGCTGGCGGATGCCCCAGCTGACCGCAGAGCAGGATCGGCAACTGGCCATGACGCCCACGGAGGAGCTGCTGTCCCTCGAAATACTCCAGCCAGAGAAGATCCGGGACACCCTGCACGCCTACCAGCTGGCGAAGCGCTGCAACGAGAAGCGCGTCATGTACGAGTGCGTCAGGTGGGGCGAGCGCGGCGCTCGGCTCAACGACATCGCGCCGGGCATCATCGTGACGCCGCTGGCCATCGACGAATTCAATGGCCCCCGAGGCGACTTCTACAAGAATATGTTCGCCAAGTGCCCTGCGGGGCGTCCCGCGGCGGCGGACGAGGTGGCCAACGTGGCCGAGCTTCTGATGAGCGATAAAGGCGCGTTCATCACCGGGTCCACCTTCCTGATGGATGGCGGCGCGACGGCCAGCTATTTCTACGGCCCGCTCCAGCCTCAGAACTGAAAAGGAGGATTTGCAAATGATGCGTTTTACCCTGAACGACGGCAATACCATACCCGCCATCGGCTTTGGCGTGTTTATGATTCCGGGCGACGGCCCCACCTACGATGCAGTGCTTCAGGCGCTCAAGGCCGGCTATCGCCATATCGACACGGCGGCGGCGTACTTCAACGAGGAGGATGTGGGCAAGGCCATCCGCGACAGCGGCATTCCCCGCGAAGAAATCTTCGTGACCAGCAAGCTGTGGCTCCAGGATCACGGCTATGAGCAGGCGAAGGTGGGCATCGCCCGCTCCCTGCGCAAGCTGGATATCGGCTATATTGACCTGTACCTGATCCACCAGCCCTATGGCGACGTGCCCGGCGCATGGAAGGCCCTGGAGGAGGCAAAGGCAGAGGGCAAGCTCAAGTCCATCGGCGTCAGCAACATGAGCCCGACGATCTGGAAGAAGTTTGTTCCCGGCTTTGAGACCAAGCCCGCCGTCAACCAGGTGGAATTCAATCCCCTGTATCAGGAGAAGGAAATCCGCGCGCTGATGGCCGAGACCAACACGCTGCTTGAGGCATGGTACCCGCTGGGTCACGGCGACGCTTCGCTGCTGTCCAATCCTACGATCCAGGCGCTGGCTGACAAGTATGGCAAGAACGCCGGTCAGATCATCTTGCGCTTCGAGGTGCAGGATGGCGTCATCACGCTGCCGAAGTCCACGAATCCTGAGCGCATCCGCACCAACCTGGACATCTTCGACTTCGAGCTGACCGGGGATGAGATGGACAATATAAGGGCCATGGATACCGGCAAGGGCTCACACAACCCCGACGCGCCGGGCGTGGAGCAGATGCTCCGCAGTGCGTTTGTGATT
>CADBKB010000189.1 GCA_902795095.1 Oscillospiraceae bacterium | reverse complement strand
CAAAAACGAACCCAGCAAGCTCGTCACCGTCACCCTGCCCCGCGCCACCGGCAGCGAGGAGAACTTCGTCTTCGTCGGCCTGAACGGAAAGGGCTGGAACATCATGCGCGGGGTCCCCGTGCGTGTGCCCAGACCGGTCTATGACATCCTGGCCGAGGCCGAGACCCAGAAGCGCCGTCAGGCGGACTTCATTCACCGCCAGCAGGAAAACGCCGCCCGCTCCGCCGTGAGCGCAGGGCTGTAAGGCAGGATGGACCGATCAAAACGGAAAAGGAGGAAGGACTATGTTGATTCGTGCCGAGCTGATCGGCGCAAAGCCGCACAGCGCCACCTATGACGGGATCGTGGAGACGGTCGGGGATCTGAGCGCTGAGCCCCGGCTGGCCGCCATGGACCCCGGCAGTATGATGTACTGTCTGGCGGACAAGGGCATCTACGTCAAGACCGCCGCAGGCAGTTGGGAGGTGGCGGGATGAGCCTTCTGCAAGCCCTGATCGCCGCGAAGCTGTCCGGCGACGAAGGCGGAGGCGGCGGCTCCGTGACGGTAGACGCAGCGCTCTCTGCGTCATCTGAGAACCCTGTTCAAAACAAGGCGATCACAAGCAAAATCAACCAGATGGACCGCCAGCTTGGAGAGTTGGACACATGGATCGGAGATAAGCTGGACGCGCCGATTGTCATCACCGTCACCGGCACCACCCCGACCATCGAGCCGCAGGCCAACACCATCTACAACTGCGGCGAGGTCGCAAGTCTTACGATCAGCAACCCGCCCGCGACCGGGGCCTATTCCATCGTGTTTACCTCTGGATCGACCGCAACCACAACCACCATTCCGGCAACAATCCTTGGTTTGGAGGATTTTGCGGCTGAGGCGAACACCCTGTATGAAATCAACGTACTGGACAGTCGTGCCGTTATCGGCAGTTGGGCGGTGAGCGTATGACGCTGATGCAGAGACGCAGGGCGTTGATGGAAGTGAAAAAAGACAGCTACCCGGAGCAAGAAATCGGCTACAACCTGCTCGTTGATGTACAAAACTTCGAGATGGTGGAGAAAAATAACCCAACATCTGGTAGAGATAAAAGGTGGGCGGCAACGGCAGACTTCATCCCCATCAATCCGAATTACACATATAAGGTCGGAAGACAAAATACCCAATATTTTGCTTATTGCTATGATTCTAAAAAATCGTATATCAGCAGGGTCGATACAAGCAGTTGGGGAGGATACTATTCCGATTTCCCGCATGGAACTGTATATGTTAAGGTTGGTTGGGGATATACAGGTTATACAATAGAGAGTTTCAAGGCCAGCATAGACCAAGCGGGGGCATATGACCAATCCAAAGGTACTTTTTTCAGCAGATATAGTTAGGAGGTAACGCCTATGAAATACGCAAAACTGATTAACGACTACCCGTCCTATGCCCCCAACCCCATCCTGCATGACGGCCTCTGGTACGGCAACCCGCCCGGCTCCGTCTACGAGGCCGAAGGTTATAAGCAAGTCCAATACACCAATCAGCCGGAACCGCCGGGCGTGGGCTGGTGGGTTGAAACCTGGACGGAGACCGAGGACGCGATTGTGCAGGGCTGGGTCTGGCACGAAGCCGCCGACGAGGACGAGATCAGCGACACCGAAGCGCTGGCGCTGCTGACGGGAGGCGATAACGGATGAATCGAGGGAAAGCGCGAAAACTGAGAGAAGTCATCGAACAGGCCAGCGCGTCGCTGCCGGACGAAACCGCGCTGGAGGGCGTGGAGCTGTTCCCGATCTGGGAGCCGGGACGCTTCTGCTCTGCGGGCGAGCGTCTGCGCTATCACGGCGAGCTGTACCGGGTCCTGCAGGATCACACCGCGCAGGCGGACTGGACGCCCGACGCAGCGCCCTCCCTCTACGTCCGCGTCGCCGCGCCGGGGACGATCCCGGAATGGGTGCAGCCCCTGGGGGCGGAGGACGCCTACCGCACCGGAGACCGCGTGCGGCACGGGGGAAGGATCTGGGAGTCGCTCGCGGACGCAAACGTCTGGGAGCCCGGCGCAGCCGGGACGGAAACGCTTTGGAAGGAGGTATCCGAATGAGAACGGGCAGAAGCTGGTGGCGGGCCGCCGGGATCCGCGCCCTGCGCACCGTGGCCCAGACCGCCGTGGCCAGTCTCGGGACGGCTGCGGTCCTTTCGGACGTGAACTGGCTGGCTGTGGCAAGCGCATCCGCGCTGGCAGGCCTGCTCAGCCTGCTCACGAG
>CADBKB010000188.1 GCA_902795095.1 Oscillospiraceae bacterium | reverse complement strand
GCTGGAGATGTTCTCCGACAAAGCGACGGTGGACAGTCTGAGAAGCCTGACCGCCATGATGCCCGAAGGGGTGCTGGACGCCACCATGGACAAACTGATCGATGCGTTGCTGGACAACACGATCTGCAACTGCGGCATGCTGTGGGCCACCGTTCCGCCGGACCGCTATGAGGCGCTGGCCATCAGCCGCCTTTCCGATACGGAACACGCCGCCCTGCGGGCCATGACGGACAAATACTGGAACGCACAGAAGAACCTGCGCGCCATCATTGCCGAGCGGCAGAAGAACGGCACGGAGTTTTTCGCGATTGTGGGATATAACCTGCCGCTGCAGTCCTTCGTGCAGTCCACGAAGCTCTCCTCCGACGGCATCATCAACACCTCCTCCGCGTCGCTGGGCGCCGATACGAAGACGCTGGGCGAATTCTTTACCGAGCAGGAAGCGGCGGAGAACCTCTATATTTCCCCCGACAGAACGGTGGACGCCTCCAAGGGGTTCCTTCCCGATACCACCTGGTATTTCAAGGATCAGTTCCACGACGCCACCGCCTACAACGACACGGCGCTGGAGATCGCCAAACGCGTTCTCTCCGACGACAGCTTCAAGGATATCTATTCCGACGCTTCCCTGCCTCAGTTCGGGGTGGTCAGCGACAACCGGAAGTAATCCCGCATTTCAAAAGACAAAGATATTCCGAATTCCGCATTCCGAATTCCGCATTAAAATGAAGGAGAGCCTGATATGGCCAACCAGAACAATTACGACAACTATCCGAACGGACCGGAACAAGACAGCCCCTACGGCTTTTCGGGGGGCTACGGCGACCCGCGCTATGCGGAGCCGCGCCGGGAGAACTATCCGCGGGACGGTTACGCGCCCCGGCAGGGATACCCCGAATCCCCCCGCTATTCCGGCGGTCAGGGCTATGAAAGAGATTACGGCAGAGGCTATGCCGACGGCTACGGCTCCAGAGAGGCCGACCGCCGTCCGGCGGGCCGCTACGACGACTACGGCAGGGACTACGGCCGATATGACGGTTACGGCAGAACCTACGGCGAGCCGGGCAGAGGGCAGGCCTACGACCCCTACGGCGGCCGCGCGCCGCAGCCCTCCTACGACAGACAGCCCCAGCCCTCTTACGACAGGCAGCCTCAGCCGGCCTACGACCCCTATGAAGAGCCCTACGGCGACCCCTACGCGGAGAACTACGACGGCTACGGGGACGAAGGATATAATGAGCCGGATGCGGCGGAGCAGGAAGTTGACGCGCCCCGCGGTTACGCCTTTAAAGTGAGAAACCTCACTAAGGACTACGACGGCAACGTGGTGCTGAACAACATTTCCTTCGATATTCCCGCCGGCAAGATCGTCGGCCTGCTGGGTCCCAACGGCTGCGGCAAGACCACGCTGATCAAGATCCTGGCCGGACTGATCCACGACTACACCGGCATGATCAAAATAGGCGGCAAGCCCGTGGGCATCAGCTCCAAGGAGAGCCTGGCCTACCTGCCGGACCGCACCTACTTCCCCGACCGGTTCCGCACCATCGACTGCATCGAATACTTTGCGGATTTCTTCAAGGATTTCGACAAGATCAAGGCCATTGAGTTTGCCTCCCGCTTCGGGCTGGACCTGCACCAGCGGGTGAAGACCATGTCAAAGGGCATGCAGGAAAAGCTGCAGCTGCTGGTGGTCATGAGCCGCGCGGCGGATATCTATCTGTTGGACGAGCCCCTCGGCGGCGTGGACCCGGCGGCCAGAGGCGTGATCCTTGACATCATCATGAACAACTACAAAAAGAACGCCACGGTGGTGCTTTCCACCCATCAGGTGAACGACCTAGAGCACAGCTTCGACCACGTGCTGATGCTGGGCCACGGTCAGGTGCTGGTGAACACCGGCATCGAGACGAATGAGAAGCCCGAGAAGACCGAGCTGCTGCGCGAATGCGTCGCCGAGTACGACGAGCTGCTGCGCCAGACGCGCATCGAGGGTCAGGAGGCGGTCCGGGCGCTGGAGCGCAAGATCCGCGAGGCGCTGGAGTGATCGGTCATGGAGCGTGAATTCGCGGTCAAGGTCCGCAATCTGACAAAATCCTACGTCCGCAGCCACAACGTGCTTGAGAACGTCTCCTTTGACATCCCCGCGGGAAAGATCGTCGGTCTGCTGGGCCCCAACGGCTGCGGCAAGACCACGCTGATCAAGATCCTGGCCGGACTGATCCACGACTACACCGGCATGATCAAAATAG
>CADBKB010000187.1 GCA_902795095.1 Oscillospiraceae bacterium | reverse complement strand
CACGGCGGAGACGAAGGCCTCCCCGGCGGCAAGCAGATACTGCCGCAGCACCGCAGCCGCCGCAACGAAGGCCGCCAGGATCACAAAATAAAGGACCGTATTGGGCCAAAGCATGCGGCTGAGTTTTTTATTCATGGCGGCATCCCTCCGTTTCCCGGCCTCGGCGCACGGTAAAAATCAGATATTGTATTATACCACAGCCCGGGCGGGTTCCGCAAGTACGGCGTGGGGTTTTTCGGGCAAAACCCTGCAAAATGAAAAAAAGGTATACTTTTCATGAAAAGTGTGCTATACTATATCGGATGCGCAGGCGCACGCATCGAATAAATGAATGTAAGGGCCCAGGCCCTGCAATATCGAAATCCTGCCCGCGGCGGTCAGCCACCGCACCCGGGTGAAACGAAAAGGAGTTGTGATCATTGGCTGAAAAACTGAAAATTATCCCCCTTGGCGGTCTGAATGAAATCGGAAAGAACATGACGGTGCTGGAATACGGCAAGGACATGATCGTGATCGACTGCGGCATTGCCTTCCCGGAGGAGGACATGTACGGCGTAGACCTTGTCATTCCCGACGTCACCTATCTGGTCAAGAACGCGAAGAAGCTGCGCGGGTTCTTCATCACCCACGGACACGAGGACCACATCGGCTCGCTGCCCTACGTGCTGCAGGCGGTCAACGCCCCTGTGCACGGCACCCGCCTGACCAACGGACTCATCGGACTCAAGCTGGAGGAGCACCATCTGCGCGATAAGGTCAAGCTCGTGACCCACGCCCCCGGCGATGTGGTCAAGGCCGGCTGCTTTACCGTGGAGTTCATCCACGTCAACCATTCCATTGCCGACGCAGTGGCCTTCGCCATCACCACCCCTGTGGGCGTCATCGTCATGACGGGCGACTTCAAGATCGACCCCACCGCCGTGGAGGGCATGATGGATCTGACCCGCTTCGGCGAGCTGGGCAATCAGGGCGTGCTGGCCCTGCTGTGCGACTCCACCAATGTGGAGCGCATGGGCTATACCCCCTCGGAGCAGAGCGTGGCGGACAACCTTGACCGGCAGTTCAAGAACTGCGATCAGCGCATCATCCTCACCACCTTCGCCTCGAATCTGCACCGCCTGCAGTCGGTGCTCCAGACCGCCCACCGCTACGGACGCAAGGTGGCCATCACCGGACGCAGCATGGAGAACATGCTCAAGGTGGCCACGGAGCTGGACTACATCAAGCCCCCCGAAAACACCCTGGTGGAAATCTCGCAGATCAGGTCCCTGCCGAAGAACAAGGTGGTGGTGGTGTCCACGGGCTCCCAGGGCGAGAACATGTCCGCCCTGTACCGCATGGCCTTCTCCGGCCACAAGCAGGTGGAGATCCAGCACGGCGACCGCGTCATCATCTCCGCCTCCGCCATACCCGGCAACGAGAAGGCGATCTCCCGGATCATCAACGAGCTCTACCGCAAGGGCGCCGAGGTCATCTACGACAAGCTCGAGGGCCTGCATGTGTCCGGCCACGCCTGCCGCGAGGAGCTGAAGATCGTCCATGCCCTGACCCGGCCGAAGTACTTCATCCCCGTCCACGGCGAGCAGCGCCATCTGCAGCGCCATGCCCAGCTGGCCCAGATCATGGGCATGCCGGCCAAGCGCGTGCTGATCGCCGATCTGGGCAAGGTCATTGAATGCACCTCCCGCACCTGCAAGCTCTCCGGCGAGACCGTGCCGGCGGGCCGCGTCTTCGTCGACGGCTTCGGCGTGGGCGACGTGGGCTCGGTGGTGCTGCGCGACCGCAAGCACCTGGCCCAGGACGGCATGATCGTCGTGTGCGTGAATCTCTCCGGCGAGGACGGCTCCCTGCTGTCCGGCCCGGATATCATCACCCGCGGCTTCGTGCTGGTGAAGGAGAACGAGGACCTCATCGAGGCCATGCGCATGATCTGCATGGATTCTCTGGACTATTGCCGCAAAAAGGGCATCAGCGACTGGGCGACCATCAAGTCCTGCATGAAGAGCGACCTGTCCGGCTTCCTCTACAAGAACACCAAGCGCAATCCCATGATCCTTCCGGTCATCATGGAGATCTAAAAAATCGGGCCTTCCGCCTTTGCGGAAGGCCCTTAGACTGTCAAAAAACTCGGAAGGCTTCAGAATCGGAGGGAAGGAAAGTGTGAAAGGAAACCGTCAGGGTTTCCTTTCGCATCCAATCAAAAAGATTTCCGGCAAACTGCCGGAAATCTTGCAAGGGGCCGTTGCAAAATGCATTTTGC
>CADBKB010000186.1 GCA_902795095.1 Oscillospiraceae bacterium | reverse complement strand
TTGCTGCCGCAGAAGTCGCAGGCCAGCTTCCCGGTGGCGCTGTCAAAGTGGAGCGGTCCGGTGCAGGACGGGCATTGATAGTTTACGACTTGGTCCGCCATGGACCCACCTCCTTTTATCGTCAAATTTTTCCTGTGATCAGGTGGTCAGATCGTTCTCGTCAAAGGGGTCTCCGCACTCGGGGCAGAACTTGGGCGGCTTGGTGGGATCGGCGGGCTCCCAGCCGCACTTGTCACATTTATACTTGGGCACGCCCTCGGGCTTCTTGGCGCCGCACTCGGCGCAGAACTTGCCCTTGTTCACCGTGCCGCAGGCCGCGCAGGTCCAGCCGTTGGCGTCAAAGGGGATCTGGGGCGCGGGCTTCTTGCCGCCGCACTCGGGGCAGAACTTCCCGGTGATGCCCTGGGTGCCGCAGGCGGGGCAGGTCCAGGCGTCGGCGGCGGGAGCGGCCGGCGCGGCGGGGGCCACACCGCCGGCGGGTCCCGCGGGAGGCGGCGTGGGCTGCTGGCCCATCTGCTGGTTCATTTGCTGCTGCTGCATGCCCATCTGGAACATATTGGCGGCCTGTCCGCCCATGTTCCCGGCCATACCCATGCCCATGAAGGCCATGGCGGCGCCGGCGCCCTCGTTGGCGGCTGCGCTCTGCATGGCGGCGGCGGTGGCGCCGGTGAGGTGGGCGGCAGCCATGGTGGGATCCCGCAGCGCGGCGTTGCGCTGGAGCTCCTTGATCATCTTCTCGTCTTCCTCGCTGGCCTTCAGGCTGGAGACGCCGAAGGAGACGATCTCGATGCCGCGGAGGTCCCGCCACTTGGCGGAGAGCTCCTCGTTGAGGATGTTCCCCAGCTCCTGGGCGTGGCCGGGCACGGCGGAGTAGCGGATGCCCATCTCGGAGATCCGGGCGAAGGCAGGCTGGAGGGCGGTGAGCAGCTCCGTTTTCAGCTGGCTGTCCAGGTTCTCCCGGGTATAGTAGTCGCCCACGTTGCCGGCGATGTTGGTGTAGAAAAGGATGGGGTTGGTGATGCGGTAGCTGTATTCGCCGAAGCAGCGCACGGCGATGTCCACATCCAGGCCGATCCGGGCGTCTACCACCCGGAAGGGAACGGGGGCGGCGGTGCCGTATTTGTTGCCCACCAGCTCCTTGGTGTTGAAGTAATACACCCGCTGGTCCTTGGGAGGCTCGCCGCCGAAGGTGAAACGCTTGCCGATGTTCTTGAACACATCCTTGATGCCCTGACTCAGGCTTCCGCAGAAGATGGAGGGCTCGGTGGAGAAATCATAGACGTACTCGCCGGGCTCGGCGCACAGGTCCACCACCTTGCCCTGCTCCACGATGATCATGCACTGGCCGTCGGCCACGGCGATGACGGAGCCGTTGGAGATGATGTTGTCGCTGCCCTTGGTGTTGGAGGAACGGCCGGAGACCCGCTTGAGGCCCTTGGTCATCAGCACTTCGGCTTCCAGCGCTTCACAATAGAAGTATTCTTTCCACTGGTCGGCCAGAACGCCGCCGGCGGCTCCAGCGATGGCTTTGATCAGTCCCATAGGTATTCGCTCCTTTCAGGCTTCACGGGGCATTGGCCCCTGATTGGTGAGATACTGTTTGTATTATACATGATTTGCCAATGGGATACAATGAAAATCGTGAAATTCCACCGCAGTTTGAAAAAATTTGTCCGATTCCGCCCCCTTTTCAAAGGCCGGACGGCCTCCGGACCCGATCCGGTGCGGAAAAAAGATCCCGCCGCCTCTTGCACTTTTCTCCGCTTTTTGATACACTGTACCCATCGTATGAATCCGTTGGACCTCGCGGAAAAACTCCTTCATGCGAGCGTCAAATCATATAAGGAAAGGAAGAGATCGTTCTATGGAAGAAAAGAAAGGCTTCATCGCGGAATTTAAGGAATTCATCAGCCGCGGCAACGTGATGGATATGGCAGTCGGCGTCATCATCGCCACCGCCTTCGGCGCCATCACCAACTCCCTGGTCAACGACGTGGTCATGCCCCTGATCGGCATGCTCTTCGGCGGCCTGAACCCCGAGGCCCTGAACATCACCCTGAAGGAAGCCGTCCTCGACGCCTCCGGCGAGGTGGTCCAGGAGGCCGTGGTCATCGGCATCGGCACCTTTATCGGCACCATCATCAACTTCATCCTGGTGGCCCTGGTGGTCTTCTGCGTGATCAAGGCCATCAACTCCGCCCGGAAGAAGATGGAGAAGAAGGCCGAGGAGGCCGCTGAGGAAGCGCCCCCCGAGCCCTCCGCCGAG
>CADBKB010000185.1 GCA_902795095.1 Oscillospiraceae bacterium | reverse complement strand
CGGAGGAATCCGCACATGAATGAAACCATCCGCTCCGCAGTCGAAGCCTTTCACCGCGGAGACAATATCCGCGCCGCGGAGCTGCTTGGCTGCCACCGGGAAACCCGTGACGGCGTGGCGGGCTGGGTATTCCGCGTCTGGGCGCCGAACGCCCGCGCGGTCAGCGTCGCCGGCGATTTCAACTTCTGGAACCGGCAGGAGCTTGCCATGCAGAAGATCTCGCACGGGATCTGGGAGGTCTTCTCCAAGTGGGCCAGACCCGGCTGCCTCTATAAATACTTCGTCGTCGGCGCCGACGGGCGGGAGGTGGACAAGACCGACCCCTACGGCTTCCGCACGAACTGGCCCGATACCTGCTCCGTGGTCTGCGACCTGGACGGCTACCGCTGGCACGACGGCCTCTACCGCGCCAACCGAGACCGCCGGAACGCGCTGCGCGCCCCGATGAACATCTACGAGATGCACCTCGGCTCCTGGCGGCGCAAGGCCGACGGGACCACCTACCGCTATTCCGAGCTTGCGGACGAGCTCATTCCCTATCTCAAGGATATGGGCTATACCCACGTCGAGCTGATGCCGATCACCGAATACCCCTACGACCCCTCCTGGGGCTATCAGGTCACGGGCTATTTTGCCCCCACCGCCCGCTACGGCGAGCCAAAGCAGTTCATGGAGCTGGTGGACCGGCTCCACCAGGCGGGCATCGGCGTCATCCTCGACTGGGTCCCCGCCCACTTCCCGAAGGACGCCAACGGCCTGTATGAGTTCGACGGCTCCTGCTGCTACGAGCTTTCGGACCCTGCCATGAACGAGCATCCGGACTGGACCACCCGCATCTACGACTACGGCAAGCCGGAGGTCCGCTCCTTCCTGATCTCCAGCGCGGTCTTCTGGCTGGAGCGCTACCACGTCGACGGCATCCGCGTGGACGCCGTGGCCTCCATGCTCTATCTGGACTACAACCGGCCCAACTACAAGCCCAACCGCTTCGGCGGGCGGGAAAATCTGGAGGCCATCGAATTCCTGCGCGCCCTCAACCGGGCGGCCTTCTCCGTCGCCCGGCAGCCGATCATGGTCGCAGAGGAATCTACGGCCTTCCCCCTCATCACCAAGCCGACGAACGACGGCGGTCTGGGCTTCCTGTTCAAGTGGAACATGGGCTGGATGAACGACAATCTCAGGTATATGTCTCTGGACCCCATCTACCGCAAGTACAGCCATGATAAGCTGACCTTCTCCATGACCTACGCCTTTTCGGAGAACTACATCCTGCCCCTGAGCCACGACGAGGTCGTCCATGGCAAATGCTCCCTGGTCCAGAAAATGCCCGGCTACTATACCGATAAGTTTGCGAATCTGCGGGCCTTCTTCGGCTGGCAGATGGGTCATCCGGGCAAGAAGCTCAACTTCATGGGCAACGAGTTTGCCCAGTTCATCGAGTGGAACGAGAATCAGGGTCTCGACTGGCTCCTGCTGGACTATGACCGCCACCGCCAGATGCAGGACTTCGTCCGCGACCTCAACCACCTCTATTTGAAGCACCCCGCCTTCTGGCAGAACGACGAGGACTGGAACGGCTTCCGCTGGATCTCCTGCGACGACCGGGACAACTCCGTCATCGCCTTCCGCCGCATCGACCGCAAGGGCCATGAGATCATCGGCGTGTGCAACTTCTGCCCGGTCAAGCGCGAGCACTACCGGATCGGCCTGCCCAAGCCCGGCGCCTACGAGCTGCTGCTGAACTCCGATGCGGAGCAATACGGCGGCTGGGGGACCGAGCTGCCCGCCGTCGCTGCCGAGCCCGGTCCCTGGGGCGACTGCGAGGCCTCCGCCGAGCTGACCCTGCCCCCGCTGAGCGTCCTCTACTACCGCCCGAAGCCCCGCCGGACGGGGCGGCAGGGAGGCAGCGATTCAGCCCAAAGTCCTTCCCCTTGAGAAACAAATGAAACGATGAAACGCTTTCGGCGTCGCTTCGCGACGGATTAAATCATTATATTCAAAAATTTCGATAAGGAGAACCGAACACCATGAACTTCCCAAAGAAACGATGTGTCGCCATGCTTCTGGCCGGTGGCCAGGGCAGCCGTCTGCTGGTCCTGACGGAGAATACCGCTAAGCCTGCCGTGCCCTTCGGGGGCAAGTACCGCATCATCGACTTTCCGCTGTCCAACTGCGTCAACTCCGGCATCGACACGGTCGGCATCCTGACGCAGTATCAGCCGCTGGAGCTCAATGAGTACATCGGCAACGGCCAGCCCTGGGGTCTGAACCGCTCC
>CADBKB010000184.1 GCA_902795095.1 Oscillospiraceae bacterium | reverse complement strand
GCTGGCCTTCATGTAGCCCACCGCACCGTTGCGCTCCACCATGGCCCAGTTCCCGGAGGTCTTGAGCACGTAGAGCTTCGTGTTGGCCTTCAGCTTTACCGATCGGCTGTCCGTGCTGGGCTCCTGGTATACCTTGGCGGCGGACTTGTTGACGGCCTTCGCGGCCACGTCGTCCACGGCCTTCATGTCGGTCACCTTTGCGTAGCCGGACCTGCCGGACCAGGTGATCCTGGCCGCCTTGCCGGAATAGGAGGCGATGCGCACCACGGCGTTCTTCGGCAGCGCCCCGGCCTTTGAGGACAGGGCCGCGTCCTTGTAGACCATCATGCTGCTCGATGTAACGATCGCCGAAAAGGTCTCCGCCAGCGCGGGCATCGACGCCGTCAGCAGCATCAGCGCCGCCAGCAGGGCCGCGGTCAGGCGATACTTTTTCATTTGATTTCTGTTCATCGTTTTCTCCTTAATATCCGGGCGGCATCATTTTGCCAGGGCCTTGGATTCATTTTGGGCATGGGCATAGCGATCCCAGCTCATTATGATTTCGACAGGGACACATATTTTCCTTCAAAATGAAATGTAATAAAAATAAGCCTGAATTATGCTTGTAATATGTTTGAAACAGCTTGAAATAGTTGCGTAACAGGACGGCCCCGGGGAAACCCCAGGGCCGCATATGTATAATAATAGGGATGGGATGGATAGTTATGCACAGGGAGGGAAGCGGCTATCCCCGGGTCAGCTCAGCCAGCAGGGCGCGGCAGCCGGTCTCGATCTGGCGGTACACCTCCTGGAAGCGGCCGGTGTACCAGGGATCCTCGATGCCGGAGGGATCCCCCGCGAAGGACAGCAGCAGGGCCATCTTGCCCTCCGGGTCGCCGCCGCAGATGCGCTGCATGTTGCGGAGGTTCACCGATTCCATGCCCACCAGATGGTCGTAGCGGCCGTAGTCCGCCTTCTCCATCCGTCGGGCCGTCTTACCGGCGCAGGAGATGCCGTGGGCGGCCAGCTCTCGCCGGGCCGGGGGATACACCGGGCTGCCCAGCTCCTCCCAGCTGGTGGCCGCCGAGGCGATCTCGAAGCGGTCCTCCAGCCCCGCCTGCTTCACCAGGTCCTTCATGATGAACTCCGCCATGGGCGAGCGGCAGATGTTGCCGTGGCAGACGAAAAGTATCCTGTGGGCGCCGTTTGGGTACGCGTTGCGCTTCATGGGCAGTCCTCCCGGGGATGGTATGGTCCGCCCTCCGGGGAGGGAGGGGGACGATTCAGTATACCACAGTTCGGGCGTCGACGCAAATCCGCCGCAAATAAAGGATTTTTCCGGGAAACGGGCGAAAAAGTTGAAGGTTCCATCTGTTCAGAACGTTTACTTTGTGATATGATATATCCATGACAACCAGAAAGGAGAGGTAACGATGAGCAAGCAGATAAAGAGAATCGGCGTTTTGACCAGCGGCGGCGACGCGCCGGGCATGAACGCGGCGGTCCGCGCCGTGGTGCGCACGGCGGTGGCCTGCGGCATGGAGTGCATCGGCATTCGCAGGGGCTGGCAGGGACTGATCACCAGCGATTTCGTTCCCCTGGATGCCGCCAGCGTGGGCCACATACTGTCCCGCGGCGGCACGATACTGTACACCGCCCGCAGCGAGGATTTTATGTCTGAAAAGGGACGCATGCGCGCGGTATCCACCTGCAAGATGCTGGGGCTGGACGGCGTGGTGGCCATCGGCGGCGACGGCACCTTCCGGGGCGCGCTGGCGCTGTCCCGGCTGGGCATCCCGGTGGTGGGCATCCCGGCGACCATCGACAACGACATCGGCTGCACCAACTACACCATCGGCTTCGATACGGCCTGCAACACCGCCGTCGACTGCATCGACCGGCTGCGCGACACCATGCAGAGCCACGAGCGCTGCTCCGTGGTGGAGGTCATGGGCCGCAACGCGGGCTTCCTGGCGCTGTACGTGGGCATCTCCATCGGCGCCACGGCGGTGCTGGTGCCGGAGCGCGAGCTGGACTTCCAGCACGACGTGGTGGACCGCATCCGCAGCGCCCGCCTGGCCGGCAGCACCCACTTCATGATCGTGGTGGCCGAGGGCGCGGGCAGCGCCGTGGAGATCGGCAAGCAGATCCACGAGGCCATCGGCATCGAGCCCCGCGTGACCGTGCTGGGCCACATCCAGCGCGGCGGCTCCCCCAACGCCCGCGACCGCGAGACCGCCACCCGCATGGGCTACTTCGCCGTGAAGGCGTTCGACGAGGGACGGACCAACGTCATCATC
>CADBKB010000183.1 GCA_902795095.1 Oscillospiraceae bacterium | reverse complement strand
CGTGTCTTTCCTCCTTGGCGGGAAGACCTGCCATCTGGGCGGGATCGCCAAGGGCAGCGGCATGATCCACCCCAACATGGCGACCATGCTGGTCTTCCTGACCACGGACGCCGCCATCTCCGCTCCCATGCTGCAGAAGGCTCTCTCCGGGGACGTTCAGGGCAGCTTCAACATGACAAGCGTGGACGGAGACACCTCCACCAATGACATGGTGCTGCTTCTGGCAAACGGCCTTGCCGGCAACGATCCGATCCGGGAGGAAGGAGAGGATTTCAGCGCCTTTATGCAGGCGCTCAACACCGTGAACGTCTATCTCTGCCGCGCCATTGCGGCCGACGGAGAGGGCGCGACCAAACTGCTGGAGTGCTCTGTCAGCGGCGCGGCGGATGAGCAGACGGCAAAGACGGTCGCCAAGAGCGTCATCTGTTCCAGCCTGGTCAAGGCCGCCATGTTCGGCGCGGACGCCAACTGGGGCCGCATTCTCTGCGCCATCGGCTACAGCGGGGCTGCGGTAGATGTGGGCAAGGTGGGGGTTTCGTTCCGCTCCGCTGCGGGCACCGTGGAGGTCTGCCGGGACGGGGCCGGGGTGCCTTTCTCCGAGGAACTGGCCTCCGCGATCCTGCACGAGAGTGAGATCGACATTCTGGTGAGCCTTGACAGTGGGGCGGCCTGTGCCACAGCCTGGGGCTGCGATCTGAGCTATGACTACGTCCGCATCAACGGAGATTACCGCACATGAAATACGAACAGAGCTTTTCCAACGCCCAGCGGGCCCAGGTGCTCACCGAGGCCCTGCCCTATATACAGCAGTATAACGGCCGGATCGTCGTGGTCAAATACGGCGGCAACGCCATGGTCAGCGACCAGCTGCGTCAGCAGGTCATGGAGGACATTGTCCTGCTGCAGCTTGTCGGCGTGAAGGTGGTTCTGGTCCACGGCGGCGGGCCGGAGATCAGCGAGATGATGACGCGTCTCGGCAAAAAGCCGGAGTTTGTGGACGGGCTTCGCGTCACCGACAGGGAGACCATAGACATCGTGCAGATGGTATTGGCCGGGAAGGTCAACAAGACCCTGGTGAATCTGCTCGAGGTCAAGGGCGGCAAGGCCATGGGCATCTCCGGTATGGACGGGCGGCTGATTCAGGCCAAGCAGAAAGACGCCCGGCTCGGCTATGTGGGCAGCATCACGCAGGTGGACGTCACACCGCTTCTGGATCTGCTGGAGAAGGGCTATATCCCCGTGGTCTCCACCCTCGGCTGTGATGAGGAGGGCAACACCTACAACATCAACGGCGACACCGCCGCGGCATACCTCGCCGGAGCCCTCGGCGCGGAGAGGCTTATCATGATGACGGACATTGCCGGCGTCCTGCGGGATAAAAACGACCCCACCACGCTGATCCCGCGCCTCACCATTGACGAAGCCGTGGCGCTGTTTGACCAGCAGATTATCGCCGGGGGCATGATCCCCAAGGTGGAGTGCTGCATCGACGCGATCCACCGGGGCGTGGGCAGCGCGATCATCATGGACGGGCGTGTGCCCCATTCGATTCTGATGGAGATTCTGACCGACGAAGGCGCCGGTACGATGGTAGTCGGAGAGGAGACAACGTATGAGTGAACTGAAAACAATCGACCAGCAGTATGTGGCCAACACCTACGCCCGCTTCCCGGTGGAGATCGTCTCGGGCAAGGGCTCTCTCGTCTATGACGAGACGGGGAAAGAATACATCGACATGGGCAGCGGCATCGGCGTGACGGCCTTCGGCATCGCGGACGAGGCCTGGAAAGCCGCGGTGATCGCGCAGCTTAATAAGGTGCAGCACATGTCCAACCTCTATTACACCGAACCCTGCGCCTACCTGGCGCAGATGCTGTGCGAGAAGGCCGGGATGAAGAAGGTCTTCTTCTGCAACTCCGGGGCCGAGGCCAACGAATGTGCCATCAAAGCGGCGCGCAAATACGCAGCGGAGAAAAAAGGCGCGGAGTACTACACCATCGTGACGCTTCAAAACAGCTTCCACGGCCGGACGCTGACCACCCTGGCCGCGACCGGGCAGGCCCACTATCACGAGCTGTTCCAGCCCCTGACGCCGGGTTTTGTCCACGCGCCCGCCAACGATCTTGAAGCTGCCACAGCCCTGGCTCTGGAGCACAAGGCAGCCGCGGTGATGATCGAATGCATCCAGGGCGAGGGCGGCGTGATCCCGTTGGAGAAGGCCTATGTGCAGGGGCTTGCCGCCTTCTGCCAGGAGGAGGACATCCTGCTGATCGTAGACGAGGTGCAGACCGGCAAC
>CADBKB010000182.1 GCA_902795095.1 Oscillospiraceae bacterium | reverse complement strand
GGCTGGCCGCCGGAGATCAGGTTGACGTCGGCGTCGGGGCAGGCCTCGGTGAAGATTTCCAGGGCGCGGTCGGCCTGGTCCTGCGTGGTGTCGGCGCCGTAGTAGAAGGTGATGAACTCCCGGCCTTCGCCGGCAACCTTCTCGGCCAGGGCCCGCAGCAGCTTGTCCAGGTCCCGGTCGGTGCCGAACAGGCTGCGGTCAGCCAGAGCCAGATAGTCGCCGGCATGGATGTCGTGACCGTCGAAATCGGAATCCCGGGCGGCATAAGTGATCTGCATGGTCTCCACGTTGGCCAGGGCCTCGGTCATGGCGGCGGTCAGCTCCTCTTCCTCGGCGTCGGGGTCGAAGCTCAACAGGGCGGTGATGCCCTGGGGCACGGTCTTCGAGGGGATGACCACGACCTTCTTCTGCGTCAAGGGGATGGTCTGCTCGGCAGCCATGATGATGTTCTTATTATTGGGGAACACATAGACGATCTCCGCGGGGGTGCGGATGATCCCCTGCAGAATATCCTCCGTGGAGGGGTTCATGGTCTGGCCGCCGGAGATGATGTGATCGACGCCCAGATCGCGGAACACGGACTCCAGGCCCTTGCCGGCGCACACGGCCACCAGGCCGTACTTCTTCTCCGGCTCGGCCTCCTGGGAGGCCAGCTCCTTTTCGTCCATCACCTTCTCGGTGTGCTGCAGGCGCATATTCTCCACCTTGACGGTGATCAGCGGGCCGTATTCCAGGGCCTTCTGCAGCACCGTGCCGGGCTCGTTGGTATGGACATGGACCTTGATGATCTCCTCGTCGTCCACCAGCACCAGGCTGTCGCCCATGCCGTTCAGGAAGCTGCGCAGGGCGGGGATATCCCCCTCCTTCTCCCGGGAGACGATGAACTCGGTGCAGTAACCGAAGGTGATATCCTCGGTGTTGAAGGCGGAGAAGTCCGCACTCTCCTTGACAGGACTGCCGTCGGTGGGGGCCTCGAAGTCCTCGCCGTGGAGGGCTGCCATCATGGCCTCGAGCACCAGCAGCCAGCCCATGCCGCCCGCGTCCACCACGCCGGCCTTCTTCAGCACCGGATTCTGGTTGACGGTCTCGGCCAGGGCGATCTTCGCCGCGTCGATGGCTGCCTGCAGGGCGGCCTCGAAATCATCCTCTTCCTCCGCGGCCTCCTTCGCGGTGGCCGCCGCGATGCGCGACACCGTGAGGATCGTGCCCTCGGCGGGCTTCATGACCGCGTTGTAGGCGGTTTCCACGCCCTCGGTCAGGGCATCGCCCAGGGTCAGGCCGCCGCACTCGGTCTCGGGCTTGAGCACCTTGGCCATGCCCCGGAACAGCAGCGACAGGATGACGCCGGAGTTGCCTCTCGCGCCGCGCAGCAGGGCCGACGCGGTGATGGACGCGGCCTTGCCCAGGGTGGGCTCGTCCGCCTTGCGCAGATCCGCCGCGGCGGCGTTCAGGGTCATGCTCATATTGGTGCCGGTATCGCCGTCGGGTACCGGGAATACGTTCAGCTCGTTGATTTTTTCTTTATGGATCTCAATGGACGCGGCCGCGCTGATGACCATGCGGCGGAACATTGCTCCGTCAATCGTATGCCTCAATGACTGTACACCTCCGTCTGCGTCAGCAACCCGTCGTAATGGAATCCACGTAGACGTTGACGTTCCGGACCTCGGTGCCGGTCTGCTTGTGAACTACGTAGCGGACTTCGGAAATAATCGACTCACCCACGGCCGCGATATTCACGCCGTGGTCCACCATGATATGCAGGTCAATGGAAATGGAATTATCGTCATTGAGTGTGACGCGCACGCCCTTGCTCATGGCCTCCTTGCGCAGAAGATGCACAAGCCCGTCGGTCATGGAGCGAACGGCCATGCCTTTCACGCCAAAGCAGTTGCTGGCGGCGATGCCGGCGATGTTGGTATAGACGTTGCTGCCCACTGCGATGCCGCCCTTATCCGTATCAAGACGAATCATGGAATGACCTCCTTATTTCAATTGCTGTGTATTCTATATTGTAACCGATCGGGGCCAAAAGCACAAGTCCTTTTTCCAGAGGCCGGTTTTTTCTCCCTCTGCGGTGAAATCTCACAAAATAGCCGCCCCGATTCCGTCAATAATCACAAAAAACCGGCTGATCCGTTTGGAAGCAGCCGGTCTTCCCTCGGATCCGCCGGCAGAGCTTAGAGCTTGCAGAGGAATGCCTCGATCAGGCGATTGACGGTCTCGGGGGCGTCAGTGTTGGAATTGTGGCCGGCGTTCTCGATCCACTCGATGGGGATGCCGGTCTTTTTGTGCCAG
>CADBKB010000181.1 GCA_902795095.1 Oscillospiraceae bacterium | reverse complement strand
CGGCTTTAAAAACGTGATCATTGTGGATCCGCAGGATTTAAAGGCCATGGAGGCGGCGGTGCAGGAGGCCCTGGCGAGTCCGGTGCGGGCAGCCATCATTGTCCGGCGCCCCTGCCTGCTCATCAAGCGCGTGAAGCACGAACTGAGCCTGTGCAAGGTTGATGCGGCCAAATGCATCGGCTGCAAAAAGTGCCTTGGTGTGGGTTGCCCGGCGATCATGGTCAGGGACAAAAAGGCCGTGATCGATGCCAATCAGTGCGTGGGCTGCACGGTCTGCGCGCAGGTCTGCCCCATGGGCGCCATCGGAAAGGAGGCGTAAGGGATGAGTCAGGTCAAAAGTGCGCTGTTGGTCGGCGTGGGCGGACAGGGAGCGATCCTGACCGCGAAGGTGCTGGTAAACGGTCTCATGGAGGCCGGCTATGACGTAAAAATGTCAGAAGTGCACGGCATGAGTCAGCGCGGCGGCAGCGTTTCCACGCAGGTGCGCTGGGGCGAAAAAGTGGCTTCCCCGCTCATCGGAAAAGGCGGGGCAGACATCATCGTAGCTTTTGAAAAAATGGAAGCCGTGCGGTATGCAGACTATTTAAAGCCGGACGGGGTGGCCGTGATCAATGATTATGAGATCATGTCGGCGACCATTGCAGCCGGGCTGGCGCAGTATCCGGCAGGAACGCTGGAAGCCATGCAGGCGCATTTTGAATGTCATATTGTGAAGGCGGAGGCGATCGCCCGCGAGGTGGGCAGCCCGAAATGCATGAATATCGTTCTGTTCGGTTCTCTGGTCGGAGCGCTGGGCCTGGAGGGAATTGACTGGGAGAGCGTGATTGCCCGGACCGTGCCGCCGAAGTTCCGGGAGCTGAATCTGAAGGCTTACCGCGCGGGCAGGGCGGCGGTCTCGTAGGAGCCGGGGCGCTCGGCGGAGCCTTGCAGGAAGGAGCCTCGGTACTTTACAAAGGAATGGAAGATGAATTGTTGGGAAGAATATAAAAGGAAACTCCGCAGCCCGGAAGAGGCGGTGAAGGCTGTTAAGAGTGGTGACTGGGTAGATTACACCACGAATCTCGGTTTCCCGCCCCTCCTGGATGCCGCGCTGGCGGCGCGGAAAGAAGAGTTAACGGACGTCAAGATCCGCGGGAACCTTATTTTCGGTCCCATTCAGACCGTGGAATGCGACCCGGAGCGGCAGCATTTTATCTACAACAGCTGGCACTGCTCGGCCTATGAACGGGCCCTGTGCGATAAAGGCCTGTGCAGCTATATTCCCATGCTGTTCCGGAAAAACAGCTGGTATTACGAAAATTTTCTGCCCGTCAACGTGGCCATGATGTGCGTGACGCCCATGGATGCCCACGGGTATTTCAACCTGTCCTGCGCGATCGGTGTGGCGCGGGCGATCCTGAAAAAGGCGGATATCGTGATCCTGGAGGTCAATGAGCATCTGCCGAAGATCCTGGGCGGCTTTGACGAGAGCATTCATATCTCCGAGGTCGACTATGTGGTGGAGGGTGAGCATGCCCCGCTGCCGGAGTTCCCGGTGGCCGCCGCCACGGCAGAGGACCGCGCCATAGCGGCCCACCTGATCCCGCATATCCGGGACGGCGCCACGCTGCAGCTGGGGATCGGCGCCATGCCGAATGTGGTCGGCGCCATGCTGGCAGAGTCGGACGTGAAGGACCTTGGCATGCATACGGAGCTCTGCGGCGATGCCTATCTGCGCCTGTATGAGGCGGGCAAGCTCACGAACCGGCGGAAAAAACTGCTGCCCGGCCGGGGTCTGACGGGCATCGTATTCGGTTCCCGGGCGCTGTACGAGTGGGTGGATGACAATCCGGCCGTTGCAGGCGCCCCCCTGTCCTACGTGAACGATCCGCATGTGATCGCTCAGAACGAGGACCTGATCTCGGTCAATAACTGTATTGCCGTGGATCTTTACGGGCAGATCTCTTCGGAAAGTGCGGGTTTACGGCAGATCAGCGGGACCGGCGGTCAGCTGGACTATGTGACGGCGGCGCAGGAATCAAAGGGCGGAAAGTCCTTCATCTGCATGACCTCGTCCTATGTGGACCGGGCGGGCGTGCGGCATTCGCGGATCGTCCCGCATTTTGGCGGCGATATCATCACCACACCGCGCACGCAGGCCTTCTGGGTCGTGACGGAATATGGGGCGGTGAATCTGGCCGGTGCCTCGGCCTGGGAACGCACGGAGCGGCTGATCGGGATCGCCCATCCGGATTCTCGGGCAGAGCTGGAAACGGCAGCGCGCGCACAGAAAATCTTCCGCTGACAGGGCGGCCGCCGGCCGAAT
>CADBKB010000180.1 GCA_902795095.1 Oscillospiraceae bacterium | reverse complement strand
TCCAAGGACGGCGAGCGTATGGTGGGCCAGGTGGCAAAGCGCCAGGCCATCACCAACCCCGACCGCACCGTCATCTCCATCAAGAGAGAGATGGGCTCCAATTACAAAGTGAACATCGACGGCAAGGCTTACACCCCCCAGGAGATCTCCGCCATGATCCTGCAGAAGCTGAAGGCTGACGCCGAGGCTTACCTGGGCGGCCCCGTCAGCGAGGCGGTCATCACCGTCCCCGCCTACTTCACCGACGCCCAGCGCCAGGCCACCAAGGACGCCGGCCGCATCGCCGGCCTGGACGTCAAGCGCATCATCAACGAGCCCACCGCCGCGGCCCTGGCCTACGGCGTGGACAAGGAATCCGACCAGAAGATCATGGTCTATGACCTGGGCGGCGGCACCTTCGACGTGTCCATCCTGGAGATCGGCGACGGCGTCATCGAGGTCCTGGCCACCGCCGGCAACAACCGCCTGGGCGGCGACGATTTCGACAAGTGCATCATGGACTGGATGGTAGGCGAGTTCAAGAAGAGCGACGGCGTGGACCTGTCCGCCGACAAGGTGGCCATGCAGCGCCTGAAGGAGGCCGCCGAGAAGGCCAAGATCGAGCTGTCCGGCGTCACCTCCTCCGCCATCAACCTGCCCTATATCACCGCCGACGCCACCGGCCCCAAGCACCTGGACCTGACCCTGACCCGGGCCAAGTTCAACGAGCTGACCGCTCACCTGGTGGAGGCCACCATGGGCCCCGTCCGCCAGGCCATGTCCGACGCCGGCCTGTCCGCCTCCGACCTCTCCAAGGTCCTGCTGGTGGGCGGCTCCACCCGCATCCCCGCCGTCCAGGAGGCCGTGAAGAAGATCACCGGCCAGGAGGGCTTCAAGGGCATCAACCCCGATGAGTGCGTGGCCATGGGCGCGGCCCTCCAGGGCGGCGTTCTGGTGGGCGACGTCAAGGGCCTGCTGCTGCTGGACGTCACCCCCCTGTCCCTGGGCATCGAGACCATGGGCGGCGTGAACACCAAGCTCATCGAGCGCAACACCACCATCCCCGCCAAGAAGAGCCAGATCTTCACCACCGCCGCGGACAACCAGACCTCCGTTGAGGTCCACGTCCTCCAGGGCGAGCGTGAGATGGCTCAGTACAACAAGACCCTGGGCCGGTTCCAGCTGGACGGCATCGCTCCCGCCCGCCGGGGCGTGCCTCAGATCGAGGTCACCTTCGACATCGACGCCAACGGCATCGTGAACGTCTCCGCCAAGGACCTGGGCACCGGCAAGGAGCAGCACATCACCATCACCTCCTCCACCAACATGTCCAAGGAGGACATCGAGAAGGCCGTCAAGGAGGCCGAGCAGTTCGCCGCCGAGGACGCCAAGCGGAAGGAAGAGGTGGACGCCCGGAACCAGGCCGACCAGCTCATCTACCAGAGCGAGAAGGCCCTGGACGAGATGAAGGATAAGCTGGACCCCGCCGAGGTCAGCGACCTCCAGAGCGGCGTCGACAAGGTGAAGGAGGCCCTGAAGGGCACCGACACCGAGGCCATCAAGGCCGCCACCGAGAGCCTGACCCAGTCCTTCTACAAGGTCAGCGAGAAGATGTACGCCCAGGCCAGCGCCGCCGCCGGCCAGCAGCCCGGCCCCGACATGGGCGGCGCGAACTTCGGCGGCCAGCAGCCCGGCAATGGCCCTGATGACGTGGTCGACGCTGACTATACTGTTGTAGACGACCAGTAATACCCTCTCTTGCCTCCCCTTGCCAAGGGGAGGTGGCACGGCGAAGCCGTGACGGAAGGGTGGGGACGTTTGGAGCAGCACCATCGCTGTGCCAATGTGTAAAACGTCTGCTTCTTTGGGGAAACATCCCACGAACCTGATACGTTGCCACCCTTCCACCGCCTCCGGCGGTCCCCCTCCCCTTGCCAAGGGGAGGCTCATTGATGTGCCAATGAAAACTTGAAGAATTCGGCAGCATTTCCATGGCACATCAATAAACTGTGATTCCATGCCATTTCGCTCGCCGCTTGACGCGGCAACCGCGAAATATGGCAACGATTGCCCCCCCAATCAATTCAAGAATTGATTGGGGGAGCAATAAGAGGTGCGGCTTTGCCGCAAAAAACAACAAACGACCCGTCAGGGGGCAGGGTTCACCTGTCCCCTCCGGTCTGTTTTTCGGACGCCTTCGGGCGGCCAACCATCACCCATCCCATTGCGAGGTGAGTACCTATGGCTGAGAACAAGCGAGATTATTACGAGGTCCTGGGCGTGAGCAAGACCGCCACGGACGATGAACTGAAAAAGGCCTACCGCAAGCTGGCCAAG
>CADBKB010000179.1 GCA_902795095.1 Oscillospiraceae bacterium | reverse complement strand
GCCTCGATGACGATGTACACGCCGATCGCCGTAAGCCCGATCCCGCTGGCAAAGTCTATCGCCGCTTTCTTTTTGTTCTCATCCATTGTGCGCATCCCTTCCTTTTCACGCAAATTCACAATCATTATACCTTGGACCCGCGCTAAGATGCTGGAAAGCTTCCCATCCCCAAAGCCGCGGCCCTCCCGAAGTTTGCGGCTCTTCGGGAGGGCCTTGGAGGAGTTGATAAGTCGGGAGTGAACCGACGGGTATCATTATATCTAAATCAGCGCTAAGTAGGTGGAAACAAAGGTGCGTCGGGCGCTCCGTATCCACGGCCGGAGGCCTTTCTTTCCGGCATATTAGCGGCCATATGGTTTATAATACACGGGATTTCGATTTCACCCGAGGAGGCTACATTATGTACAGCGAAGAATACGAACGCGCGAAGAAGGAATTCAAGAACTGCCTGTGGATGAGCGTCTTCGGCCTGGGCGTGCCGATCTACAACGCCCTGCACGAGTGGCTGCCCATCATGAGGCGGGAAAGGGAAAAGGCCCTGCGGGAGGGGCGTGCGGAGAACAGGTAAAAAAACGGCGCGGAAGCGGGATCGACCCGCATGGCGCGCCTGCATCGAGCGGAAGGACAGGGAAGGGCATAGCGATACATATGCCCTTCCCTGCATGAGAGGGACCATGAGAAAGACAAAGATCATCTGCACCATCGGCCCGGCGAGTGAGTCCGAGGAGGTACTGACCGCCATGTGCGAGGCGGGCATGAACATCGCGCGCATCAACTTCTCCCACGGCACCCACGCGGAGCATCGGGAAAAGGTGGCGACCGTCCGCCGCGTCCGGGAGAAGCTGGATATGCCCATTGCCATCATGCTGGACACCAAGGGGCCGGAATATCGCATCAAGACTTTCAGGGGCGGCAAGGTGGTGCTGAAGGAAGGCGCGCCGTTCACGCTTCACACCGACGATGTGCCCGGCGATGAGACCCGGGTATCCGTCAACTATGGAGGCCTCGCGGACGACCTGTGCCCGGGCGACCGGGTGCTGCTGGCCAACGGTCTGCTGGAGCTGGAGGTCAAGGAGATTGAGGGCAGCGAAATTCGCTGCGTCGTTGTGGTGGGCGGCGAGCTCTCCGACCGCAAGAGCATGTCGTTCCCCGGCAAGGTGCTGAACCAGGTCTATCTCAGCGAGCAGGACAAGGCTGACCTGCTGTTCGGGATCGAAAACGCTGTGGACTACGTCGCCTGTTCCTTCGTCTCCCGCAAGCAGGATCTGATGGACGTGCGCGCCTTCCTGGATGCCCACGGCGGCGAAGGGATCAGCCTGATCGCCAAGCTGGAAAACCAGGCGGGCATCGACAACGTCGAGGAGATCTGCGAAGCCTGCGAGGGCATCATGATCGGCCGCGGCGACATGGGCGTGGAGATCCCCTATGAGGAACTGCCCGCCGTTCAGAAGCTGCTGATCACCAAGTGCCGCCTGATCGGCAAGCGGGTGATCACCGCCACGGAGATGCTGGAATCCATGATCCACAACGTTCGACCCACGCGGGCGGAGATATCCGACGTGGCCAACGCCGTGTACGACGGCACCAGCGCCGTGATGCTCTCCGGCGAGACCGCCGCGGGAAAGCACCCGGTGGAGGCCGTGGCCGTGATGGCGAAGATCGCCGAGGCGACGGAAAAGAAGATCGACTACGCCCAGCGCTTCCACGACACGGTCTTCCAGACCCACAATTTGGTGGATGCCATATCCCATGCCGCCTGTGCCATGGCCATTGATGTCGGCGCGAAGGCCATCGTGGTCTGTTCGCTGTCAGGGCGCACCGCCAGGATGATCTCCCGCTTCCGCGCGCCGGTGGATATCCTGGGCGTCACGACCAGCAGGCGTACCATGCGCAAGCTGGCCCTTTCCTGGGGCGTCGTCCCGGCGATGAGCGTGGAATACACCTCGACCGACGTGCTGTTCTTCGTCGCCACCCAGCTCGCGCAGGAGAAGCTGGGGCTGAAACCGGGCGACAAGATCGTCATCACCGGCGGGGTGACCAACGGCAAATCCGGCAATACGAATCTCATCAAAGTCGAAACGATATAGCGCCTGTCCTCAAAAAACAGCGCCGCCTTCGTGGCAGCGCTGTTTTTCGATCGGCCAGGAATAGCGGCCCGGATCAACGTCTATAGCTCATGATCATCGCCGCTCCGATGACGACGATGCAGGTGGCAACGATGATGATCGTTGTGGTATCCAAAGGCAAACCCCTCCTTTCCGCGCGAAGCAATGTCGCGGAGGACCTGCGTTGGCCCACCGCTTCCTCTCGCTGCCATTATACTTTAC
>CADBKB010000178.1 GCA_902795095.1 Oscillospiraceae bacterium | reverse complement strand
CATGCGGGCCACGGTGCCCTCCTGGCCCAGGAATTCCCGGATGGAGGCCCAGTTGGCCGCGGCCAGGGCCACGGCGGAGATCAGCGCCAGGGCCAGCGCGGCCACCAGAGCAAACGACAGCTTCTTTTTCATCTTCGGTTCTCCTTCTGTTTGGGCTTGCGCCCTGATTCTCTGCGCCAGGCGGGGATCTCCCGTCAGCGCGCTCAGGCGGCGGTCCACCGCCTGCTGAAAGGCCTTGCGCTCCGCTTCCTCCCTCATGCTTCGTCCCTCCCTTCGATCATGCCCTTTAGCTTCCGCCGCGCCCGGCTCAGCCGATCCGATACGGCGGACCGGGAGATGCCCAGGGCTTCGGCAATGTCCCTTTCGTCCATGCCGTGATAATAGTACAAGAGCGTCACTTCCCGCAGCCTGCGGGGCAGACGCATCACGTCCACGATCAGGCTTTCCTCCCGGCTGGAGAAGGGCGCGCCGCTTTCCGGCAGATCCTCCGGGGTCACCCGCCGGTCCATGTGCCGAAACCATTCGGACCGGTACAGATCGCGGCAGGTGTTGATGGCGATGCGCGTCAGCCAGGTCTTTTGGCTGCTGTCGCCCCGGAAGGCCGGCAGGCTGCGGTAGGCCTTGAGAAAGGTCTCCTGCACGGCGTCCTCGGCCAGCTGCCTGTCCCGCAGATACAGGTAGCAGGTGCGCAGCAGCTTGTCCTGGTTTTGCGAAACGAGTTCTTCAAAAGCGGAATCTTCCATGCGCTTTCCTCCTTTCACCTGTATAGACGGATGAGCCCGACAAAATGACGGATCAAAAAAAGAAAACCCGCGATAGGCAGGTTTTCTTGCGTTTTGTGCGGATCAGATCAGGATTTCCCCATCCAGCTCAGCCTGACTCACCGCGCCGGTATCCAGGGCCAATTGCTTCAGCTCGTTGTACACGCCGGCCTTGGTCAATTCCATATAGGGGCCTACATACACCACGTGCAGAATGCCGAAGGTGAAGCCGGACAGCAGCATCCAGCCCAGGAAGCTGAGCTCCATGACGAAGTAATCGAGCCGGTGGCCGCGCATCATGCGTTCGCTGAGGCGGCTGGCCTCCATGGCGGGCACGTTGGGGCAATCCGCCAGGATGTAGGGCGTCAGGGCGAAGCTGTAATTTTTGATGACGCCGGGAACGATGAACAGCAGGCTCCACAGGAAGATCTGCAATTCCATCCACAGCATGCCGCCCATCTTGCGCAGGAAGCCGTTGTCGAAGGTGTCGGACACGGCGGCGCTGACGGCCACGGGGGTATCCCGCCAGCAGTTCAGGTAGAAGAAGGCCCCCATCACCAGGATGACGCCGGTGAGCACCATGGTCAAAAAGCCCATGGAAATGGTGGTCAGCACCAGCTCCGCCGCCACGATCAGCAGCATCATGCTGATGCAGATACTGCGGTTGCGGTAAAATACGTTCTTGGCCTCCGCCTTGATGGCGACGCGATCAAAGGTATCCATTTTTATTTCTCCGTTATTTCAGAATATTGACGCCGTTGACGAACACGGCGCAGACGCTGGTGGACACCTCGAAGGGGCTGCCGTTGGTGATGACGATATCGGCGTCCTTGCCCGCCTCCAGGGAGCCCACCCGGTCTTCGATGCCCGCGTGTTTGGCGGGATTGATGGTGATGGCCTGCAAAGCGTCAAAGGGATCCATGCCGCTCTTGACGGCCAGACCGGCGCACAGGGGCAGGTATTCCTGGGGGATGACGTCCGCGTCGGTGATGATGCTCACCTGGATGCCCGCCCGGGCCAGGATGCCGGGGGTGGTGAAGCTCTTGTTGCGCAGCTCCCATTTGCTGGCGTCGGTCAGGCTGGGCCCCACGGCGCAGGGATACCCGGCCTTGGCCAGCTCCTCCACGATCAGGTGGCCTTCGGTCACGTGCTCCAATGTCAATCTGACGCCGAATTCCTTGGCGATGCGGATGGCGGTAAAGATGTCCTCGGTGGCGTGGGCGTGGGCTTTCAAGGGCAGTTCGCCCCGGATCACCGGGCGAAGGGCCTCCAGCTTCATGTCGAAGGCGGGCAGCTTGCTTTCATCCTCGCCTGCGGCCACGATCTTGCGCTCGTATTCCCGGGCTTTAAACAGCATCTCCCGCAGCTTGGCGGCGGTGGTCATGCGGCTGCTGTCGCACTTGTCGCGGTAGCAGCGCTTGGGGTTTTCGCCAAAGGCGCACTTCATGGCGATGGGGTCCCTGACGACCATATCGTCCACGCAGCGGCCCACGGTCTTGACAGCAAAGAAGGTGCCGCCCAGCACGTTGGCGCTGCCGGGTCCCACGCACACGGTGGTGACGCCGGC
>CADBKB010000177.1 GCA_902795095.1 Oscillospiraceae bacterium | reverse complement strand
GAAATCGTGCGGCTGCCCACCGGCATCGCCGTCATGATGTAGTCATCGATGATGGCCTGCAGGATCTGATACTTGCGTTCGTCAAGCTGCATACTTACCGCTCCCTTCTTTCGCCTGTCGCTCGTCTGTCCGGTCTGTTAGCACTCAACATCATCGAGTGCTAACGACTGAGGATAATATACAACCTTGCACCCGTTTTGTCAATGGTTTTTCGGGATGAGAATTGTTAAGTTTTGGAGAAAGACACAGGGAACATGCAACAGGCAACGGGGAACAGTCAGAATGCCTGGAGGACGGCGAGTCATTAGGCAATAGGCAATAGTGATTAGTCAGAGTGCGAGGGAGTAGGCAGTAGGGAGTAGGAATAGCGCAGGGTTCTCCGTGGGGGCGCCATACCTGGCGTCCGCTGGCACATCTCCCCCGTAGGGACGCCATTCATGGCGTCCGCTGGTATTCCCACCGCAAGGGCGACGACCTCTCCGCCGACTACGTCGGCACCTCCCCTGATAGGGGAGGCAAGACAACTTTGCGGCTAAGATATCTCGGCTCCCCTCCCAGGGGAGCTGGCTGCGACGAAGGCGCAGACTGAGAGGTCGTTCCCCTGTAGGGACGCCATACTTGGCGTCCGTCGAGCCATCCCTCGTAGGGGCGGCGAATCGCCGCCCGTCGGGAATGAAGGAATCGATTGGCACGGGCGCCGCATCAGCGCCCCTACGATACATTTCCAACGCGGCAGCAGCTATTTCATTTCCCATTCCCCATTTCGGTGATTTTGCCAAATCTTTGATTTGTCAAAACCAGTTTGCCGCAGGCAAACCGGCAATCCTTCGGATTGCCGCCTTCCATTCCCCATTTCCCATTTTCATCTGATACTGACCTATTAAGGGTGATATAACGAAAGACTCACACCAAACGCCTTTGTAAAAATTCCCCGAACCCATTGATGTGCGCCGCGGCATATGGTATAATACAGTTTGTCTGATTAGTTGGATGCCGGTTCCGCCGGAGAGCCGACAGTCCAATTAGAGTGAGGTGAAAACCATGAAGGAAAAAATCCATCCGAATTACGGCAAGGCAATCGTGCGCTGCGTTTGCGGCGAGACCTTTGAGACCGGTTCCGTGAAGAAGGAGATGCGCGTGGATATCTGCTCCAAGTGCCATCCTTTCTACACCGGCAAGCAGAAGCTGGTGGACACCGGCGGACGCGTGGATCGCTTCAAGAAGCGCTACGGCATGTAGTCACGATAAAGCATCGGCGAGGAATCCTTCGTCGATGCTTTTGCCGTCTATAATGGCGCTTCTCCCCCATCGGATCGGCGGAACGCGCGCCGGTCTTTTTTTGTGGCATCGACCCGCCAAAAGGAGTTTCCCATGGCCAGAAAGAGAAAGTTACAGATCTCCGCCAGCCCCGTGGCGGAGGGCGTCCGCTTCCGGGTGGGCAGCGCGGCGGCCTTCGCGGTGCGCCGCGAAAGCAAGGATATCGCCCTGCGCATCCGCCGGGAGCGCCGTCCCTTCCGGGACATGCTGGAGCGCCTGCCCTTCGTGCGGGGCATGCACCGGCTGGTCGGCTCGGTGGCCGGGCTGCTGGACGGCATCTCCGAATCCTCGGAGCTGGAGCCCCAGCGCATCGCCAGGGGCACCCGATTCGAGCAGGCCTTCGCCCGGATGTTCCGCATCCACCCGGAGAGCCTGGTGGCCTTCACCAGCGCGGTGCTGATCCCCATCATACTCATCGGGCTGATCTACGCCCTGCCCAGGGCGGCGCAGGTGTGGCTGCTGCCGAACTTCGATCTCACCCGCGCGGGCTTCAACGCCATCGTGTGCCTGATCCGCGTGCTGGGGGCGCTGCTGGGGATCTTCCTGTGCACGCGGCTTCGGGTGGTCCGGAGGCTGTGCATGTACCAGGGAGCCATCAACAAGGTGCTCAACGCCTGGGAGGCGGACCGCAAGGCCGAGCCCACCCACGCCGCGGCCATGGAGGCCTCCCGCCACTACCACAAGAGCGACGCCATGTTCGTCACCCTGGTGGCGCTTTTGTCCATCGTGGCCTTCGCGCTGATCCGCACCTTCACCCTGCCCGTGCAGGTGCTGGTGCGGGCGCTGGCGGTGCTGGTGATCGCCGGCATCGTCAACGAGCCCATCCAGGCCCTGGAGCGCATGAAGCCCGGCCGCCCGCTGGCCAAACTGCTGATCCCCTACCTGTGGCTGGGCCGCATGTTCGTCATGGAGCCCCACAGCCAGATGGTGGAGGTAGCCGTTTACGCCTTCAACGCCGCCCGGGAGAACGACGAATGACCGCCGTTCATTTATCACATCTGAAAGAATGTCTGTA
>CADBKB010000176.1 GCA_902795095.1 Oscillospiraceae bacterium | reverse complement strand
TCCTGGGACAACCCCCGCGCCAACGTCTATCGCCGTGACAACGACATCCCCTACTCCTGGGGCACCGCCGTCAACGTCATGCCGATGGTCTTCGGCAACATGGGCGAGACCTCCGGCACCGGCGTCGCCTTCACCCGCGACCCCGCCACCGGCGAGAAGAAGCTCATGGGCGAGTTCCTGACCAACGCCCAGGGCGAGGACGTCGTGGCCGGCGTCCGCACCCCCATGCCCATCGCCCAGATGGAAGAGCTGTTCCCTGAGGCTTATGCCCAGTTTATCGACACCTGCGCCAAGCTCGAGGACCACTACCGCGACATGCAGGATATGGAGTTCACCGTGGAGAACGGCAAGCTCTATATGCTCCAGTGCCGCAACGGCAAGCGCACCGCCCAGGCGGCCCTGCGCATCGCCTGCGACCTGGTGGACGAGGGCATGATCACCGAGCGCGACGCCGTCGCCATGATCGACCCCAGAAACCTCGATACCCTGCTGCATCCGCAGTTCGACGCGGCCGCCCTGAAGGCCGCCACCCCCATCGGCCGCGGTCTGGGCGCCTCCCCCGGCGCCGCCTGCGGCAAGGTCGTCTTCACCGCTGAGGACGCCGAGGCCTGGAACGCCCGCGGCGAGAAGGTCGTCCTGGTTCGCCTGGAGACCTCCCCCGAGGACATCACCGGCATGAAGGCCGCCCAGGGCATCCTGACCGTGCGCGGCGGCATGACCTCCCACGCGGCGGTCGTGGCCCGCGGCATGGGCAAGTGCTGCGTCTCCGGCTGCGGCGACATCGTCATGGACGAGGAGAACAAGCGCTTCACCCTGGCCGGCAAGACCTACGGCGAGGGCGACTGGATCTCCATCGACGGCTCCACCGGCAACATCTACGACGGCGTCATCCCCACCGTGGACGCCTCCATCTCCGGCTACTTCGGCCGCATCATGGGCTGGGCTGACAAGTACCGCGTGCTCAAGGTCCGCACCAACGCCGACACCCCCGCCGACGCCAGGAAGGCCCGTGAGCTGGGCGCCGAAGGCATCGGCCTGTGCCGCACCGAGCACATGTTCTTCGAGGCCGACCGCATCGCCGCCTTCCGCGAGATGATCTGCTCCGACACCCCCGAGGAGCGCGAGGCCGCCCTGGCCAAGATCATGCCCTATCAGCAGGGCGACTTCGAGGCCCTCTATGAGGCCCTCGAGGGCTATCCCGTCACCATCCGCTTCCTGGATCCCCCCCTGCACGAGTTCGTTCCCACCGAGGAAAAGGACATCGAGCTGCTGGCCCAGACCCAGGGCAAGAGCGTGGAAACCATCCGCGCCATCATCGACAGCCTGAAGGAATTCAACCCCATGATGGGCCACCGCGGCTGCCGCCTGGCGGTCACCTATCCCGAGATCGCCGCCATGCAGACCCGCGCCGTCATCCGCGCCGCTATCAAGGTCCAGGGCGACCATCCCGACTGGAACCTGGTGCCCGAGATCATGATCCCGCTCACCGGCGACGTCAAGGAGCTGAAGTTCGTCAAGGACGTGGTCGTCAAGACCGCCGACGAGGAGATCGCCGCCGCCGGCGCCAGCCTCAAGTATGAGGTCGGCACCATGATCGAGATCCCCCGCGCGGCCCTCACCGCCAACGAGATCGCCAAGGAGGCCGAGTTCTTCTGCTTCGGCACCAACGACCTGACCCAGATGACCTACGGCTTCTCCCGCGACGACGCCGGCAAGTTCCTGGCTGCCTACTACGACAAGAAGATCTTCGAGAACGACCCGTTCGCCAAGCTGGATACCAACGGCGTCGGCACCCTGATGGAAATGGCCATCAACCTGGGCAAGAAGGTCCGTCCCGAGCTGCACTGCGGCATCTGCGGCGAGCACGGCGGCGACCCCTACTCCGTGGAGTACTGCCACCGCATCGGCCTGGACTATGTGTCCTGCAGCCCGTTCCGCGTGCCCATCGCCCGTCTGGCCGCCGCCCAGGCTGCCATCAAGGACACCGCCGAAGAGGTCAAGGCCGAGGAGGCCGCGAAGGCTGCCCGCGAAGCCCGCAAGGCTGAGGTGGAGCGCAAGGTCGAGGCCGCCAAGTCCGCTCTGAAGGACGCCGCCGACAAGCTCCAGTCCGCCGCCACCGACGCCGGCGCCGAGCTCAAGGACGTCGCCACCGCCGGCTTCAAGAGCCTGCTGGCCGGCTGGGAGGAATTCAAGAAGACCTATACCGAGCAGAGAAAGAACGACAAGTAATCGCTGCGTTTTGCGAAGCATAATAACCCCTGCCGGCCCGCACGGATCCCCGTGCGGGCCGGTTTTCAGCGTGGCAAAAAAGTATTTTTGCCACGCTGCGTGCGTTTTCCAAACTTTTGGAAAAAGTTTGGAAAACGGTTTGATTGGACGCGAAAGGAAACCCTGACGGTTTC
>CADBKB010000175.1 GCA_902795095.1 Oscillospiraceae bacterium | reverse complement strand
TCCAGCAGAAAGCGCGACGGATACCGGGGCGAGCCGTCGATGTTCCTGCCCTCCGCCTCGGGCAGATACAGCCGCTTCTCCGCCCGCGTCATGGCCACGAAGCACAGCCGCCGCTCCTCCTCCATGCCCGGCAGGGTCCGGGTCTTCCGGGAGGGGAAGATGCCCTCGTTCATCTCGCACAGGAACACATAGGGAAACTCCAGCCCCTTGGCGGCGTGGACGGTCATGAGCTTCACCTTGTCCCCCGCCTCCTGGCCGTCGGCATTGGTGAACAGGGCCACATGGGACAGATAGTGCTCCAGCGTCGCCTCCTCGCCGCAGGTGGTCTCGTATTCGTACACCGACTGCTTGAGCTCCGCCAGGTTGTCCAGCCGCTCCTGGCTGCCCTCGGTGCGCAGGGCTTCCTCATAGCCGCTGTCATTGAGCAGGGCGGAGAGCACCTCCGAGATGGGACGCTCGGCATAGTTGGCGCTGTAGCTTTCGATCAGCCCCACGAACCGCGCCGCCTTGGTGCCCTTGAAGATCTCGTCGTCCAGGGTGCGCAGCAGAGCGTCATAGAGGCTGCAGCCTTGGCGCGCCGCGGCTTCCTCCAGATAATTCATGCGGCGTTTCCCCATATTCCGCTTCGGCGCGTTCACCACCCGCCGGAAGGAGAGGTCGTCCTTGTAGGCGATCATGCGAAGATAGGACAGGGCGTCCTTGATCTCCATGCGTCCGAAGAACTGCACCCCGCTGTAAATGGTATAGGGGATCCTGCGCTTCTGCAGTACCTCCTCCACCGTGCGGGTCACGTAATGGGCCCGGTAGAGCACCGTCATATCCCGGAAGGAAACGCCCCGGTCGTGCAGCTCGTTCATCTGAAAGGCCATCCATTCCGCCTCGTCCCGGGCCGTTTTCGCGTGGTGGCACAGAACGCTCTCCCCGTCGGGAAGCACGGGGATCAGATCCTTTTTGATCCTGGCCCGGTTTTTGTCGATGAGGGAATTTGCCGCCGCCAGGATCTGGGGCGTGGAGCGGTAGTTCTCCGTCATCAGAATGGTCTTCGTGCCGGGGAATTGGGCGTCGAAATCCAGCAGGTACTTCACGTTCGCCCCACGCCAGGTATAGATGGTCTGATCCGGGTCACCCACGATAAAGAGGTTGTGATGGTAAGCGCACAGCGCCTCCATCAGCTCGTACTGCAGGCCGTCGATGTCCTGGAATTCGTCGATCATGATGTATTCCAGCCGCCGCTGCCATTTTTGCCGGATCTGCTCGTTCTTCCGGAAGATATACAGGGTGAACTTGATCAGATCGTTGTAGTCCAGCCCGAAGCACTTCTTCTCCTGGTACAGGTAGCCATAGAAGATCACATCCTCGACGCTTGCCGCCTGCTCGTACTTTCGGCGCAGGGTGTCAAGACTCATGCCGATCATATCGAGATAGTACTCCGGCTTTTTGAACAGCTTCTGGATCTCGATCATGTCCCGCGCCCGGGAGAAGGTCATATCCCGCAGGGTCAGCCCGCGCTCCTCATAGATGATTTTCAGCATGGCGTCGATATCGGCGTTGTCCAGCACCAGAAAGCTCTTGGGGTACTGCACATAATAGCTGTCCTCCTGCAGGACGCTGACGCAGAAGCCGTGGAAGGTATTGATGTAGCCGGTGTCGTTGTCGCCGGTGAGATTGTGGATGCGCTGCCGCATTTCATTGGACGCCTTGTTGGTGAACGTCACGCACAGGATGTTGCCCGGCGGGATGCCCAGGGTCCCCACCAGAAACGCAAACCGGTGCGACAGCGCCCGGGTTTTGCCGCTGCCCGCGCCGGCGATGACGCGGATGAAGCCCTCGGTGGAGGTGACGGCCTCCGCCTGGGCGGCGGTGAGCATCGGCGTCTGCCCGAAGGGCAGGCGCGCTTCTTCCCTGCTCATGTTCTGCCGCCCCCTTTCCTTTGCAGCATGGCAAGGCCCCGCTCATGCTGCGCCCTGGAGATGGCGCCCCGCTCCAGAAACAGATCCAGCATCTGCCTCTGCGAAAGATACAGCTGATGATTTCGCTCCACGTAGGACATCGCCTCCCACGCGCGATTGTCAACATGAAAATCCATTCTCTCCCCGCCCTTCAAAGCATTTGTTCTTTCAGTATACACCGCGCAATGTCCCATAAACAGGACTTTCTCGGCCTTCCCGGTGCGCGCAGGCCCTCGGATCGGTCCCTTGCCGACGGGATCACCGCCAAAATCATCGCCGGGGCCGCCTGCGCGGCCCACGACCTGACCTCGCGTGCAGGTGGCGTCCGGGCCGAAGGCGGTCGCGCTCATGCCGTTGGTGATCTTGTTCGCCACCGCCCAGGCCACCGCGTCCTCATAGAAGGCGCCGGGCTTGAGATCGGTGAAGGGACTGTCGGTCTTCTCCACCGCGGGGGACGCCTTGAAGCGGTACAGGAAGGCCACGATCTGGCCTCTGGTGCAGGGCTTGTCCGGGGAGAACGCGGTGGCGGAGGTGCCGTTGGTGATGCGATTCTCCACCGCCCAGGCCACGGCGGTTTCATAGAAGGCGCCGGGCTTCAGGTCGGTGAAGGCGGTCTTGGGAGTTTCGGGCTCCGGGCAGCCGGCGGCGCGCCACAGGAAGGTCAC
>CADBKB010000174.1 GCA_902795095.1 Oscillospiraceae bacterium | reverse complement strand
CGATCGACCTGGCGGACTATTTGATCTACCGTGAAAATGCCGTCCACGACTTCGCCGTGCAGACCGCCGCAGACTACGGCACCCCGCTCACCCAGCCCACCGTGGAGGAAGCTGCCGACAGCGGCAGCGGGGAAGGCGAAAGCCGCGTCCTCGTCATCCGCACCGGCGTGACCGGCCGCGCCATCGACGCCGCCGAGATCGAGGAGCTTCTGACCGAGACCCTGAAAAAAACCGCCCGCGGCGATGCAGCGCCGGAGGGCGAAAGCCCCCTGTCTGCGCGGATGACCTATATCTGGGAGCACCCGAAGCAGGTGGACGTGCAGGCCCTGTACGAGACCTACTGCAGCGAGCCCACCGACGCCACCGTGAACAAGAGCAACGGCGAAATCATCGACGATATCCCCGGCTTTGGCTTCAACCGCGACGACGTGCAGACCTGGCTCAATCAGGCCGGGGAGGGCGAGGAATACCGCGTCAAGCTGGAATCCATCCAGGCTGAGATCACAGCAAGCAAGCTGAAAAAGATGCTCTTCCGCGACACGTTGATCCACGTGGATACCAACCACACCTACAACCCGCCCCGCACCAACAATCTGATTCTGGCCAGCAAGGCCGTGGACGGCACCATCGTCCTGCCCGGCGAGGTCTTCTCCTTCAATGCGACGGTCGGCATGCGCACCGCGGAAAAGGGCTACCAGGAGGCGGAGATCTATGCCGCCGGCGGCGTGTCCATGCCCGGGCTCGGCGGCGGCGTCTGCCAGGTCGCTTCCACGATCTACTACGCCTGTCTGCTCGCCGATCTTGAAACGGTGGAGCGCCATCCCCATATGTTCTTCTCCGGCTACGTGCCCGGCGGCATGGACGCTGCGATCTCCTACGGCGTGCAGGACTACAAGTTCCGCAACAACACGCCCTATCCCATCCGCATCGACGCCAGCGTCTCCGGCGGTCAGGTCCACGTGACTCTGGTCGGTACGGAGTGGAAGGATTATACGGTCAAAATGACCTACGAGATAGAGGATACCATCGAGTATGAGACCGTGGTCAAGGACGTGCCCTACGACGGCACCATCAAGGAGGGCCAGATTCTGACCAGACCCTATACCGGCTATACCATCACCACCTACCGTACCCTGACCTATGCAAACGGCAAGAAGGAGGGCCCGTTCAAGGTTGCGACCAGCCACTATAACAAGCGCGACGAGGTGATCGCCCACGTCGTCTACGATACGCCGCAGCCCACCCAGCCGCCCGCTCCGGCCCCCACCACCAAGCCGCCCGCTCCGGCGCCCACCACCACCCAGCCGCCTGCTCCCGCGCCCACCACCACTCAGCCGCCTGCTCCTGCGCCCACCACCACGGAGCCGCCTGCTCCTGCGCCAACCACCACGGAGTCCGCGCCTCCCCCTGAATCGAGCAGCGATGCGCCGCCCGCCGACTCCGGCGAGGGCTGAGCAAGGCGCCAGAAACAAAAATCACCGGCGATGCCGGGCAGCCTGCCCGGGATCGCCGGTTTTCCGTTCATTCCCCGCCCAGAAATTCCGCGGGGTCCTGTGGGACGTTGTTGCGGTAGACCGCAAAGTGCAGATGGGGCTCATCCGCCAGCTCGACCAGGGCCGTCCTGCCGACCTTGCCGAGCAGGTCGCCGCTTTTCACCTCGTCGCCTGCGCTGACGGCGGGGTCCTCGGCCAGATTCGCGTAGTGCGTCACCACGCCGCCCGCGTGCTCCACCGTCACGGTCTGACCGAGCAGGTCGTCCTCATAGACGGCAAGCACCTTTCCGTCTGCGGCTGCGACCACGTCGCTGCCCTCCGCGGCTGCGATGTCCATTCCGGCGTGGGTCCGCCAATCCTTCGTGGTCTCGTTGTAGCGAAGCTGCTCCATGCTGTAAGCTGCGCTGACCGCTCCGTCCACCGGACGGGTGATCACGGAACGGGCCGGCGTCTCGTGCGTTTCGGGCGGCTCCGGCTGCTGGCGCGGCTCGGTCCGTGCAGGGGCGGGGACGGTCTGCATCGCGGCGGCAGGCGCATCCTTGTCGGCCCAGAGCTCAGGCATCGTCGGCAGCATCACGGTCTGCGTGCCGTAGTTCACCGGAGCCGGTTCCTCGTCGGCGCGCAGGCTCCGGACGAAGAGCCAGCCCGATACGGCCACGGCCGCAACGCAGACGCCCAGGGCAATGTAATAGCCCCGGTCAGAGATTCGCTTCCAAATGGATTGTTTTCCTTGCATCATTCATGCACCTCCGTTCCCAGTATGGCCCAAAACCGGAAAAATCATACCGGTTTTTCCAAAACAAGGAAAAAAGGCGGAAAAATCGAAATTACCTATTGACAAAGTAGGCAAATATGTTATAATGACCGCAGGAAATAACCTATTGCTTCAATAGGCAGAAACAGGAGGAACCCCATGCGAATCTATGCTGACAACGCGGCAACCACTCCAATGAGTGAAGCT
>CADBKB010000173.1 GCA_902795095.1 Oscillospiraceae bacterium | reverse complement strand
CTCATCCCGGTACCTTCAACATCGACCGCGATGACGAAGGCAATCAGACATACCGCGGCGTCCGCCGCAGCGCTGTCGACGAGATGATCGAATATGAATTCAGAGCAACTTATACCGATGAAGAGACGTCCGAGAGAATGACTCTGACTGTATGGGTCGTAAAAATTGACGGCGATTGGGGCGTCGTCGACTGGGATGACTGAGTCCTTCAGGTAAAACTGGAAGGCGGCAGCTCTTCGGAACTGCCGCCTTCGATGTCCTTTGTGCGCTGACTTTTATAATTGCCTGTTGATTTTTGAATCGGAATCCGCTATGATAAGCATGGCTCTCGGAGAGTAGAGCGCGCGCGTCGGGGTTTCCCGGTAGTGCCGTCGGATGGGAGGTTGCCGACGGACGAAGTGGCCTTGTCACGCGGTGCGCGCTTGCAGCCGCTCCGAAATATTCAGGGCCGCACAACCTCCTCCCACTGGAGGATTTTTTATGCTCAATACCCGCCGCATCGCCCTGGACGGCGTTCTTGCCGCCGTCTACTTTGCCCTGTCCTATCTGGCCTTTTACGTCATCCCAAACGAGTTGAAGCTCACCTTCACGTCCCTCACCCTCGTCCTCGCGGCCCTGCTGTTCTCCTGGTACGACGCCTGTCTGGTGGCGCTGGTGGGAGAATTCCTCGCCCAGCTTCTGAACACAAAGTACGGTCTTTCCGTGACGACCCCCATCTGGGTTGCGATCCCGGTGCTTCACGCCCTGGCTCTGGGCCTTTGCGCCCTCCTTCTGGGCCGGAAAAAGCCGCTGGCCGAGCGGACGGTGCCCTGCGTACTGGCTGTTCTCGGCTGCGGCGCGTTTAACGCCCTGCTGAACACCGCCGGCATGTACTTTGACAGCAAGATTTTCGGCTATTACGAGTATCACCTTGTCTTTGGACTGGCGCTGGCCCGCATCGGAATCGCGATTGCGACCGCAGCAGTGATCGCCGCGCTGATCATCCCCATCGTCCGCGCCATGCGCAGACAGCTTCCCCAACTCTGATCCCCTGGAGGCAGCTATGACCTACGAAGAAGCCCTGCAATTCATCTCCGCCGTTTCCTGGAAGGGCTCTGTGCCTGGCTTGAGCCGGATCACCGAGCTGATGCGCCGGCTTGGCGACCCGCAGAACGGCATGAAATTCATCCATATCGTCGGCACCAACGGCAAGGGCAGCACGGCCGCAATGCTGAGCTCCATCCTGACGAAAGCCGGATACAAAACCGGCCTGTTCATCTCTCCCTACGTGATCGACTTCCGCGAGCGGATGCAGATCAACAACCAGATGATCTCCCGCCAGGCTCTGGCGGATATGACGGAGCACGTCCGTCCCTTTGCCGAGGCGATGGCGGATGCGCCGACGGAGTTTGAGCTGATCACGGCTGTCGCCCTCTGCTGGTTTGCCCGCGAGGACTGCGACCTCGTGATCCTGGAGGCCGGCATGGGCGGTGAATTCGACGCAACCAACGTGATTCCCGCGCCGGAGGCCGCCGTCTTTACGAACATCGGCCTGGATCACACCGAGTTTCTGGGCGACACCGTGGAGAAGATTGCCGCCACGAAGGCGGGCATTCTCAAGCCCGGCTGCGAGGCCGTCCTCTATCCGAACGCTCCCGGCGTCGAGGCTGTCATCCGCGAAAAATGCGCGGCCCTGGGCGTTCCCCTGACCGTCGCCGACCCGGACGCAATCGAGACCCTCTCCCGCGATCTGGACGGACAGCGCCTGCGCCGGGGCGGCCTGGAGCTCTGGCTGCCCCTGCTGGGCGATCATCAGCGGTACAACACCGCCGTCGTCCTGGCCGTGGTCGAGGTTCTGCGCCGCCGGGGCTGGAGGGTTTCGGACCGGAACGTGCAGGACGGGATCGCCGCGGTCTCCTGGCCGGGCCGATTCGAGCTGCTGGGCCGGGACCCGCTCTTCGTTCTGGACGGCGGGCATAATCCCCAGTGCATGGAGGCGCTGCTGGCAAGCGCCGAGACCTATCTGGCCGGCAGGCCGCTGACCGTGATCACCGGCGTGCTGGCGGACAAGGACTACGCCGACATGTATGACCGGACCGCTGCGCTGGCAGACCGATATTTCACGGTCACGCCGTCCAATCCCCGCGCTCTGTCGGCAGAGGACCTGGCCGCCTGGCTGAGCCGCTACGGGAAGCCCGCCGAGCCCTGCGCAAGCGCGGCAGAGGCGGTGAACCGCGCGCTGTCCGCCACGCCGCGGGACGGGGCTGTGCTGGCCTATGGCTCCCTGTATCTGGCGGCGGAGCTTCGCAAGGCCTATTTGGAGCGCTGACCGCTTTACAGCTATCATCCACATAATCATCTGAGGAAGGGGGGCGTCTGTGTGCGTCGGCTCTGGAATGCTGTTACCGAGTTTTACCGCAGGGGCGATCTGCTTCTGCTGCTTCTGTGCGTGATCGCCTCGATCTTCGGCATCGGGCA
>CADBKB010000172.1 GCA_902795095.1 Oscillospiraceae bacterium | reverse complement strand
TCGCTGCCGGTGTCATACAGGGCGTGGCCGCCCTCGTGGATGACGCTGTAGAGGGAGGAGGCGAAGTCGTGCTCGTAGTAGTGGGTGGTGATGCGCTCGTCCAGATGGGAGCCCAGGCTGGTGGTGAAGGGATGCTCCGTGGTGGAAAGCCCCACGTGGAGGGGATCCAGGCCCATCACATCCATCAGCCGGCGGCTGAGCATGTCCTGACGGTCCTCGGGGAAGGTGCCCTGGAGCATGGACACGTCGATCTGGGGGGCGGCACAGACCTTCTGCAGCAGGGGCACGATGTGGCCCCGGAGGGTGGCAAAGAACTCGTCGGCCCGGGCCTTGTTCAAACCCTCCTCGTACTCATTGAGCCAGTAGTCGTAGGGGTCGGTGTCGGGGGCGCAGTAGCCGGCGAACTTCCTGGCGTCGGCAAAGATCTTTTCCAGATAGGGCTCGAACAGGGCAAAGTTGCTCTGCTCCTTGGCGGTGTGCCAGACGTCCTCCGCCTCCACGATCATCTTCTCGTGGGCGATATACTCCTCCATGGGGATCTTCTGCATCCGGCGGATATCCTTGAGCAGCAGGAAGACCATCCGCTGTTCCTTTTCGTCCAGCTCGGCCTTGTGCTCGTCCAGATACTCCAGCAGGGACACGGTGTCCTCGCCGGTGCTCAGCTGATACAGCTCCTCGCTCAGCACGCCCATGGTCTGGCCCCGGTTGGCGGCGGTGCCTCTGGGGGCGCCGGTGACGCCGTCGTAGTACAGCAGGCTCAGCGCATGGCCGTAGGCGGCCATCTTCTCCTGCAGGGCCTTGAGCTTGGTCTTGGCTTCTTCCAAAGTCATGTGTAGTGTTCCTCCTGTGATTGATTGTGGGGGAGTGCGAAACCGAAAAAGCCTCGCAGAGTTCGCGCCGCCGCAGCGGCGAAAGGAATGCAACCGTCATTTCCGACGACAGCTAACCCATAAGCTCGGCTGGCAAAATCAAAGCTTTTGAGCCTCACTTAATGTGTGCCAGAAATTACACCGCCCAGGCGGCAAGTGTGCGAGTACAGCGAGTGCGCGCAGCAGGCTGCAATCCTATTCACGGGAATTGCTCTGCAATTTCCGTGAGTTAAAGGCCCATTTCCTTCTTGACCTCGGCGAAGCACTTGACGGCGAAGTCCAGGTCCTCCTTGGTGTGGCCGGCAGAGATCTGGGTACGGATACGGTCCTTGCCCTTGGGCACCACGGGATAGCAGAAGCCTACCACGTAGACGCCCTTATCCAGCATGCGGCGGGCGAACTCCTGGGCGATGCGGGGATCATACAGCATCACCGGGACGATGGGGTGCTCACCGGGCAGCAGGTCGAAGCCCAGCTTCTCCATCTCGGAGCGGAAGTAACGGGCGTTCTCGTGGACCTTGTCGCGCAGGGCGGTGGACTCCTCCAGCAGGTCGATGGTCTTCAGGGTAGCGGCGCAGATAGCCGGGGCCAGGGTGTTGGAGAACAGGTAGGGACGGCTGCGCTGACGCAGCAGATCCACGATGGGCTGACGGGAAGCGGTGTAGCCGCCGGAGGCGCCGCCCATGGCCTTGCCGAAGGTACCGGTGATGATGTCCACCCGGCCCATGACGCCGCAGAACTCGGAGGTGCCGCGGCCGTGCTCACCCATGAAGCCCACGGCGTGACTGTCGTCCACCATGGTCAGGGCGTCGAACTCGTCGGCCAGATCGCAGATGGCCTGCAGGTTGGCGATATAGCCGTCCATGGAGAACACACCGTCGGTGGCGATGATGATCTTCTTGCAGCCGGCGGCACGGGCGGCCTCCAGCTGGGCGCGCAGATCCTCCATGTTGTTATTCTTGTAGCGATAGCGGTGGGCCTTGCACAGACGCACGCCGTCGATGATGGAGGCGTGGTTCAGCTCATCGGAGATCACGGCGTCGTCCGGACCCAGCAGGGTCTCGAACAGGCCGCCGTTGGCGTCAAAGCAGGAGGAGTAGAGGATGGCGTCGTCGGTGCCGACGAAGTTGGCGATCCGGCGCTCCAGCTCCTTGTGGATCTGCTGGGTGCCGCAGATGAAGCGGACGGAGCTCAGACCGAAGCCCCAGCGGTCATAGCTGGCCTTGGCGGCCTCGATCAGCTCGGGGCTGTTGCTCAGACCCAGATAGTTGTTGGCGCACATATTGACCACGGCAGGCTTCTCGGTGGTGTCGATGCGGGAGCGCTGGGGGGTGGTGATGATGCGCTCATGGCGCCAGGTGCCGGCCTCGCGGATGGCATCCAGCTCGTTTTCAAACATCTTCAGCGCGGATTTCATAGTTGATATTCCTCCCTTTTATTTTGTCCAGTCCAGAATGACTTTACCCGAGTTGCCGCTGTTCATGGCGGCGAAACCCTTTTCAAAGTCGGTGTAGTGGAAGCGGTGGGTGATCACGGGGCTCAGATCCAGGCCGCCCTGGACCATGTAGCTCATCTGGTGCCAGTTGTCCATCTTGCGGCCGTAGATGCCC
>CADBKB010000171.1 GCA_902795095.1 Oscillospiraceae bacterium | reverse complement strand
CATCTTGGTGAATTTAGAAACACACTCTAGGCCTTCGGCCTCGGATTTCTTTGACATCAAGGAATGAAATCAGCGAAATAGCGATGGATGCAATGTTTTAATCATACAAATCCGTTAGGATTTGCACCGCCATTCCCCATTATTGCCATTTACTGCGGTCGTGTTTCCACACATGCGCCGCACACGCTCCAACCTTCAAACGGCGTTGCTTTGCCCATGGAGACGAACGCTTTGGGGTCGATGGTATATTCGGCGTTCAGGTCCCAGGCGGTGACATCCGTCGCGCCGAAGGGGATTTCGAACCGCTGGCGTGGGGTGAACGACATCAGGTCTATGAGCTTTTCCAGGGTGATGACGCCCTTCTTCACCAGGTAAGTGTACATCAGCGGGAAGGCGGTCTCCAGGCCCACGATGCCAAAGGCGCTCTTCTCGAGGCCTTTCGATTTTTCCTCGGCGCTGTGGGGCGCGTGGTCGGTGGCGATCATGTCGATGGTGCCGTCGCACAGTCCCTCCAGCAGCGCCTCCCGGTCCTCCCGGGCGCGTACGGGCGGGTTCATCTTGAACCTTCCCTCTTCCCTGAGGTCGTTCTCGTCCAGCAGCAGGTAGTGGGGCCCGGTCTCGCAGGTCACGTCCACGCCGGACTTCTTCGCCTCGCGGATGAGGCGGACGGACTCCTTGGTGGAGATGTGGCAGACGTGGTACTTGCAGCCGGTCTCGTCTGCCAGCCTGAGATCGCGCTCGATCTGCCCCCACTCGCTCTCGGAGCAGATGCCCCGATGGCCGTGGGCCTTCGCGTAGGCGCCGTCGTGGATGTAGCCGCCGTGCAGCAGCTCGTTGACCTCGCAGTGGGCGGCGATGATCTTGCCAAGGCCCTTCGCCGTCTGCATGGCCTCGCGCATCATGCCGGCGTCCTGCACGCCCTTGCCGTCGTCGGAGAAGGCGCACACGTGCTTCGCCATGCCGGCCATGTCGGCCAGCCGTTCCCCCTTCTCCCCCACCGTGATGGCGCCGTAGGGATAGACGGGGATGTGGGCGGTACGATCGATGATATCGAGCTCCTGCCGCAGAGTCTCCACGCTGTCCGGCACCGGGTTCAGGTTCGGCATGGCGCATACGGCGGTATAGCCGCCCTTCTTCGCCGCCAGCGTGCCGGTCGCGATGGTCTCCTTATAAGAAAATCCCGGCTCTCTGAAATGCACATGCACATCGCAGAAGCCGGGAAAAAGGAAATACTCACCCTCGTATTCGGAAAGCGTCCGTTCGACGGTGGTGAAACCCATGCGCGGGGCTCGATCCGCACCGATGATATTGATCTTCGCCATAGGCCCCTCCCTTGCATATAAAAAAACCTGCCCGGACGGCAGGACATACCGGACGCCGCGCAGCACGCGCGCATCCCTATCACATCTTGCCGATCTCTCTGGATCGCCTTAAAGAACTTTTTTGGCATTATAGCATGACGATGATGGCATGTCAATCAACGAAACTGTAAGGAATGATTAAACTTTGGGACAGTCCCCCTACCCCGCCGGGCAGGTTTTGTGGTATTATGATGGCCGGGCCTGGAACAAAACGCCGGGGCCGGCCGTCTCATCATTAAGTAATTCAAAGGAGAGATCATCATGAAGAAGTATACTTGGATATCCTTGCTTACCGCGCTGGTCCTCATGCTCGTAAGCGTCGCGGCGGTCCACGCGGAGATCCGGCCGCCCTACGGCGAGGGACAGATCGGCCTCCAGGGCGTGGTGCTGTGCGAATCCCTCACGGTGCGCAAGTCGCCCAATACCTCGGCCGAGGCTGTGAAGAAGCTGCATAGCGGCGATTTCGTCATCGTGTATGAGCAGTCCGACGGATGGGCCAAGATATTCCTTTCGGACGACGTAGACGCTCAGCCCGCGGGCTGGGTGAACGCGGATTACCTGGCCATCGACCCCGCCTGGTACCGCACGGAGGGCAAGACCACGGTGTACGCCTATGGCGATACCTCGGCCCCCAAGGTCGCCCTGCTGAACGACGGCGTCACCCTGCCCATACTGATGGACGCGGGCGAATGGCTGGTCGTCGGCCTGCGCGGCGCCAGCGGCTGGATCCACAAGTAAATATCGCCAGCACGCGGCATGTCTATTAAGGACATGCCGCTTTTCTTATGATGAAAAGGCCTCTTTCGCGCTCCCTCGGCTATTGCGCAAACCTCCCCGATGTGCTATCATTTTAATTGGTATAGAAGGGGGCGACGACATGGCGGACATCACCACCAGCGTGCAGATCGTACTGCCGCAGCACTGCAACGGCCACGCGAAGCCTCGCCTGTTCGGCGGGCAGATCATGGCATGGATCGATATCGTCGGCGCGGTGGCGGCCCGCAGGTACGCCCAGCGGCCGGTGACCACCGTGTGCATCGACAATCTGAACTTCCTGAACCCCGCCTTCCTGAACGACACCGTGGTGCAGGAGGCCATGGTCACCTGGACCGGCCGCACGTCGCTGGAGGTGCGGGTGGACAGCTACGTGGAACAGCTGGACGGCGAGCG
>CADBKB010000170.1 GCA_902795095.1 Oscillospiraceae bacterium | reverse complement strand
TAAAGGATTTTTCTTCTATGCTCAACTTTTTTCTAATTTCATTAAAATTGGGGCCAGGTTCATCGCCTGACCCCAACATTTATTATAGAACCCAAAAAATACGGTAAAACCCCGGCGTCTGCCGGCGTTTTACCGTATGTTTGGTCCGATCAGTCCGCGGCCTTATAGACGAAGGCATTGGGCAGCGGACGGCCCTCGGGCAGAGCGTTGTTGCCGCAGCGGGTGACGTACTCCCCGTCGTACCACATGATGGCCGAGGAGCCGCCGTCGAGGTTCATGGCCTGCATGCAGTCATAGCGGTGCAGGATCGCGGCGCATTCCACCACGCCGGTGCCCAGGGAATTGAACTGCCGACCTTCGATCACCAGCATCATGATGTCGTGGTTGGCGTTCTGGCCGATGACCGCGCGGGGATTGATGGCATTCCAGAAGTTGGTCTCGTCCACCAGCACCTCCCCGTCGATGATCAGGGCCGGCATGAACTCCACCGCGTCGGTGGTATTGGGACTGACCTCCGCCTGGGCGTCGGTGATGTAAAGCAGGTTATCCTTGTGCAGCTCGGCGCGCTTGTAGCTCCAGCCCATGTGGGCCTTGCCGTATTCCACGCCGTCGCACATGGCATAGCCGGCCAGGATACCGCCGTTGCCGGCGCCGCCGTTGTCGATGAAGCCGCTGGCGGTCATGGCGAGGATGCCGTCATGATCCTGGGCGATATCTCCGGCCACCTGGCCGTAGGAGCCCAGGGAGGACGCCACCTGAATACTGATGCGGCTGGGGTCCTTGGCAAGGGCCAGCACGCCGCGGTAGCCGCTGCCCGTCACACGGATGAGCATGACCGCGTTCTCGACGTCCAGCGCCAGGATCCGGTCGCCCTGGGTGGTGCGGATATCCACACCGTCGGAATCGGTCGAAGCTTCATTGATGCTGATCTTGTCCCAGCCGCGGGCAACCACCTCCGGATGCCGCTTGACGTAGGACTGCATGGAGTCATAGTCGATCTCGCTGAACAGCTCGAAGAAGGCCTTCTGATCCTCGGGGATCAGGTCCTCGGGCTCGGACTCGGGTTCTTCAGTCTCCGACGCGGCGGCCTTGTTCTCATCCTGCGTGGTGCCCTGGTTCCAGTTGGAGTTGACGCCGATCTGGGCCTCCTGGGTGGCGGCCATCTGGTCGGTCACCGCCTTGACAACGGCGGGCGGGAAAAGCGAGGTGGCGATCCAGCGGTGGCGCATGGTCTCCATGGCCGTGGCGATGAATCGGGTGCGGTAATCCGCGATCACCGGGATATTGGAAAACACCGCCGTGCAGTACAGGGATTCCAGGGTGACCAGGGCCAGGAACAGGCTGATCACACGGTCCAGGGCCGTGCGCTTGGTCTTGACCTTGGCTTTCTTTTTTTCGTTCTTCTGCAGGCGCGGGGCGCGGGAATTGCCGAATAGCTTTATGCTCAAGAGAAGAGGACCTCCTTCCGGGATTGTCTATGAAAACGAAGTCAAAATATGATATCACAGATTATGGAAAAAAGCAAACAAAAACCTCGAATGTTTGCAAATCATTCAAAATTTCAGGATGTTCAGCAGGCCGCGGCGGAACAAACGGCCGCCGGTGGAGATCAGCTGCGACTCGATCTTCGCCTTACGGCGCTCGGCCTTGCGCTTCTTCTCCGCCTCCTTCTTCTCCTCTTCCTTCTGCTTTGCCTTTTCGAGCTTTTCCTTTTCCTTATCCAGCCGCGCCTGCTCGGCAGCAAGCTCCGCCTTCTGCCGCTCCAGCTCGTCGATCTCCGCCTGGCGCTCGGCCTCCCGGGCCAGGGCCTCGTAAGCGCTGTCACTGTCTATGGGCTGGTCATACTTGGAGGCAAACCGGCTCTGACGCAGGATTTCCGCACGGACGGACTCCTCACAGGGCGCCATCCGGGATTGGGGACAGATGATGGCTGTGTTCTGCACGATCTGGGGTACGCCCTTTTCATCCAGGAAGGAGGTCAGCGCCTCGCCGGTGCCCAGATTCATGATGACGTCCTCGGTGCGGAAGGCCGGATTGGGCCGGAAGGTGGACGCGGCGACCCGCAGGGCATGCTGCACGCGGTTGGAGAGCTGGGCAAGAACGCTGTCGGGAATATCCGACGGGGACTGGGTGACGAAGTAGACGCCCACGCCCTTGGAACGGATCAGCTTGACCACCTGCTCGATCTTGGCCACCAGCGCCTTGGGAGAATTGCTGAACAGCAGATGGGCCTCGTCGAAGAAGAAGACCATCTTCGGCTTCTCCCCGTCGCCCACCTCGGGCAGATTCTCAAAGAGCTCCGCCATCATCCACAGCAGGAACATGGCATAGAGCTTGGGGTATTTGATGACGTCCACGCTGTGGAGGATATTGATCATTCCCCTGCCCTCGGCGTCGCGGCACATCCAGTCGCCGAAATCCAGGGCGGGCTCACCGAAGAACTGATCCGCTCCCTGGTCCTCCAGGGGGATCAGAGCCCGGGTGATGGCGCCAATGGACTGGGCGGCGATGTTGCCGTACTCCAGGGAATACTCCTTGCGGTTTTGGTTGACATAATTTATCACCGCCCGCAGGTCCTTCATATCGAGGATCTTGAGGCCGTGGTCGTCGGCGATGCGGAAGATGATGTTCAGCACACCCTCCTGGATCTCCGTCAGGCCCATGATCCGGGCCAGGATCTCCGGTCCCATGTCCGACACCGTGGTGCGCACGGGATGGCCGCCCCGGGCGTAGATATCCCAGAAGCACACGGGATAGCCGCGATAGGAAAAGCTGTCGCGGATGCCGAACTTGTCGATGCGGCGCTGCATCCCCTCGCTGTCGGCGCCGGGCACCGCCAGGCCGGAGACATCGCCCTTGACGTCACACAGGAACACCGGCACGCCGGCGTCGGAAAAGGCCTCCGCCATCACCTTCATGGTGACGGTCTTGCCGGTGCCGCTGGCGCCGGCGATCAGGCCATGGCGGTTGGCCTGGGACAGGTGCATGTAGACCTTCTCCCCCTCCGCCAGGCCCATATAGATCTGATTGTTCTCGTACATGGCTGTGCTCCGTTTCCTTATTGCCCGTCCTCGGGGCCGCATTCCATGGCGCCCAGACGGTCCTTCGCCCCGTTGATCTCACCCAGGATCTCCGAAAGCAGCGAGCGCACAGCGGCAAAATCAGTCTGCAGGGCGTCAGAGGCGTCCTCCAGGACCGCCTGCCGGTGCTCGAGCTGTGCGCGCACACCCTCGACTGCCCCGGCGGCGTCGGCGCAGAGCCGCTCCGCCCGGACCTTTGCCTCCCGCTCGTGGCGTTCGGCGCGCCGGTAGGCTTCCAGCTCCATGGCGCAGATGACTTCCTCAGAGGCTTCGCTCTCCGGGATCTGCTCCGCCTGCTCCGGCGCAGGGCGTTCGGGGGCTTCCTCCGCGCGCGCCAGGGCCTGCTGCGCCTCGGCGAGCTCGTCGCGGGCCACCCGCAGCGCCTCATCCCGCTCCCGCAGCTGTGCTTCGTGCTCCGCGCTCAGCTTCTGCAGGAAATTGATGACGTCTCCGCGATGGAATCCGTGAAATGCGGACCGGAAGGAATAGCTTTGATTCTCCATGACATACGCCCCCATCTTAGTTTTTTACATTATAACATAGCCGCAGGCAGAAAACAACACAAAAACCCCACTTTGGCGCTATGGCGGAGGAGTTTTGACGGATCCGTGCAATTATGCTTGACAAACGGGCAAAAGGCGGATAGAATAAAGAAAACTCAAAGGAGGGCGGCGTCATGAATACGACCCATCGTGCTGTTATGATGATGTGCAACACCGCCTGCGTGAACGCCCTTTGAGCTGCTCAAGGGAATGAACGAAGGCGGTTGTGGTGCGTTGCCATAACCGCTTTTTTGTCGCCCGTTCCCAGTCAAATCCGCCGGACCAGGCGAAAAACGATAAAGGAGAATCATCATGGCAGAACAAAAAATCGGCACCCGCTGCGTCCAGGGCGGCTATACCCCCGGCAACGGCGAGCCCAGACAGATCCCCATTGTCCAGAGCACCACATTCAAATACGCCACCAGCTCCGATATGGGCAAGCTCTTCGATCTGGAGGCCAGCGGCTACTTCTACACCCGCCTGCAGAACCCCACCAATGATTACGTCGCCGCCAAGATTGCGGCCCTCGAGGGCGGCACCGCCGCCATGCTGACCTCCTCCGGTCAGGCCGCCAGCTTCTACAGCGTGTTCAACATTGCCTCCGCCGGCGACCATGTGATCAGCTCCTCCACCATCTACGGCGGCACCTACAATCTTTTCGCCGTCACCATGAAGCGCATGGGCATCTCCTTCACCTTCGTTTCCCCCGACGCCACGGATGAAGAACTCGACGCTGCCTTCCAGCCCAACACCAAGGCCGTGTTCGGCGAGACCATCGCCAACCCCGCCCTGACCGTGCTGGACATTGAGCGCTTCGCCAACGCCGCCCATCGCCACGGCGTGCCTCTGATCATCGACAATACCTTCGCCACTCCCATCAACTGCCGGCCCTTCGAGTGGGGCGCGGACATCGTTACCCATTCCACCACCAAGTATACCCGGACGAGAGCTATCACGGCGTGACCTACACCGAGCGCTTCGGCCTCGAGGGCGCCTACATCACCAAGGCCACCGCCCAGCTCATGCGCGACTTCGGCTCCATCCAGTCCCCCCAGAACGCCTTCTATCTGAACCTCGGCCTGGAGAGCCTGCACGTGCGCATGAAGCGTCACTGCGAGAACGGCCTGGCCGTGGCGCAGTTCCTGCAGAGCCATGACAATGTGGCCTGGGTGCAGTACTGCGGCCTGCCCGGCGACAAATACTATGAGCTCGGTCAGAAGTATCTGCCCAACGGCTCCTGCGGCGTGGTCAGCTTCGGTGTGAAGGGCGGCAGAGCCGCCGCCGAGCGCGTCATGGCCAACCTGAAGGTCGCCGCCATCGAGACCCATGTGGCCGACGCGCGCACCTGCTGCCTGCATCCCGCCAGCGCCACCCATCGCCAGATGAACGATCAGGAGCTCGCCGCCGCCGGCGTCAGCCCGGATCTCATCCGTTATTCCTGCGGTCTCGAGGACGCCGAGGATCTCATCGCCGACCTCAAGCAGGCCCTGGAAGCGTAAAGCGAATCATCAAAGGAGTGAACCGATATGCCGATCAGAATTCCGAATGAGCTCCCCGCGACCCAGACCCTGACGGATGAAAACATCTTCGTCATGACCGAGACCCGCGCCATGACCCAGGACATCCGTCCGCTGCAGATCCTGGTGCTGAATCTCATGCCGACGAAGATCGCCACGGAGACCCAGCTGGCCCGCCTGCTCAGCAACACACCTCTGCAGGTGGAGCTGGAGCTGATGCAGACCTCCAGCCATGAGGCCACCCACACCTCCCGGGAGCACATGCTGAAGTTCTACACCACCTTCGACCAGGTGCGCGACCGGAATTTTGACGGCCTCGTCATCACCGGCGCGCCGGTGGAGCACCTGGCCTTTGAAGAGGTGGAATACTGGAACGAGCTGTGCCAGATCATGGAATGGAGCCGCACCCACGTCTACAGCACCTTCCACATCTGCTGGGGCGCCCAGGCAGGGCTGTACTACCACTACGGCATCCCCAAGCTCCCCCTGGACAAGAAACTCTTCGGCGTCTTTCCCCATGTGGTCGAGCGCCGCTCGTCCATGCTCCTGCGGGGCTTTGACGACGTATTCATGGTCCCCCACTCCCGCCACACCACCATCGCCCGGGAGGACGTGGAGCGCTGCAGCAAGCTGAAGATCCTGGCCTCCTCCGAGGAGGCGGGCATCTATGCCATCTCCACCGAGGGTGGCCGCCAGGTGTTCATCACCGGCCATTCCGAGTACGACCCGCTGACCCTGAAGGCCGAGTACGACCGCGACAAGGCCAAGGGCCTGCCCATCGATGTGCCGAAGAACTACTTCCCCGACGACGACGATACCAAGGCCCCCGTGGTCTCCTGGCGCAGCCACGCAAACCTGCTGTACCACAACTGGCTGAACTACTACGTCTACCAGACCACGCCCTACGACGTGCGCCTGGCCGGGCAGTGGATCGCCCGGCTGATCGGGCTGGCGCTGGGGCTGCTG
>CADBKB010000169.1 GCA_902795095.1 Oscillospiraceae bacterium | reverse complement strand
TGTCGGCATCGGACAGCGGCAGCCAGGCGGTGAAAGCGTGGTTCTGTACCGCGCCGTTTTCGACATTCAGCTCCGAGAGCGTCGTTCCGTCCACGGCGATGGACACCTTCGAAACGGTCTCCGTATCTGACGGCAGGTTCAGAACCAGCTGAAGCGCACCGCTTTGCACGAACTTGCCGCCGTGCTCCGCCGCCCAGCCGTAGTTGAAATGAATGTCCTCGTACGAGTCCACCCCTTTCAGGGTCGCGGAATAACCGAGATGACGGGTATCGCCGCTGCCCTGCTGGGCGCTTGCCGCCCCGTCACCCGAAGGCGTATACACAATGTCGAACCGGCTCCCGGACGGCGCCTTCCCGGAGAAGGTTGCGCCCCGGCCGTCCTGGGACACAAGGGTAAACCGCTCGCCGCCCACCAGGAGGACATCCCCATCCTGCCAGGAAGGGATGAGCCCGCCCAGGTTGCCCTGGGTGAGCGATACGCGGGTTTCAATCAGGTCCATCGTAGAGAGGACCGCGGTAATCTGCACCGTCTCCCCCGCCTTGGCTGCCCGCCGGGGCTGGAGGGATGTCTGCGGACTCGTTTCTTTGGCGCAGGAGGCCAGCAGCAGGACGGCAAGTCCTGTTCCTATCAGAATCCTTCTCATGGCAGATAATTTTTACAGGTTTCGTAAATTTTGGCAGCCATCTTGTCGAATGCGGGGGCGTTCGGATGACTTCCCTTGCACTTGTCAATGGTGTCGCCGACGAAGTTCACGTACGGCAGGCCGAAATGCTCGGCAATGGCCTTGGTAGAAGACTCGTAGTCGGGAGTCAGGCGGTCGCCGATGATGAGGATGATCTGTACGCCTTCGTAGCGGGCCTGCAGCATCTTGATAAGCGCAATGTAGGCGCTTCGATAGCAGCTGACATCCAGCTGGCCCACCGGGAGATCCCAGTCGTAGGAGCCCACCGGCGTACTCTGATTGCGGTCATTGGTACCGCCGTGGATGAGGATGATGTCGGGATCCACGAAATTATACGAACGGTCCACGAAACCGGCGCCGATGCTCTTGCCGGTTTCCCGGCCGGTCTTGACCTCATGCACCACCCGGGTGCCGGACCAGGAGTTGTTGACCAGGACCCGAAGGCCCAGATCGTCTGCCAGCTGCATCCACCATGTATCGGAAAGATCAAGTTTGACCTTTAGGTCGGAATAATACCCCCAACTCCGCCCACGTCCGATAGTCGTGTTCGACCACCGGGATCCTTGACGGTTGGAGAAGTTGCGGAAAGTGGAGATGCTGTCGCCCAGGATGGAGATCGTTTTGCCCGAGAGTGCGTCCGGATCCCGCTCGATCACCGTGCCCTGCCCGTTTGAGACAGGGGTTTTGATCGTGGACATGGCCACGGAGACGAATTCTTCTCCGTCTTTTTCCTCGACCGTTTCCCTTTCTGCGGCAAAGCCCGGAACGGTCAGCGCCGCGGTCAGCACCGCCGCGATCAAAATACGAAAGATGTGTTGTCTCATACATATGCCCTTTCCGGGTTTTTTCGTCAGGTGGGATTATACATCAGTTCCCGGCTTCCCGCAAGGCCTCCGCGGCGGAGAGTTTTCCGCCGGACGCAGTCCCGGGGACGAGCGCCCCGACCACCGCCGCTGCGGCGATGACGCCCACCGTCACCGGCCAGGTCAGGCGAAGACCGACGCCAAGGATCTCCCCGCCCGTGACGCTGCCCAGCGCCAACACGCTCAGCGCGCCGGCCGCTGCTCCGAGAACTGCCAACAGGATCCCCTCCCAGGCGAGCGTCGCTCCTGCGCCGCCGGGAACGCCGAGCGCGCGCAGCACCGCCGACTCCTTCCTCCGGGTACGGACCGGAAGCCTGGCGGAAAGCAGCAGCCCCAGTACACCCAGCGTCAGGAGCACGCCGCCCAGCGCCGGGTAGAGACGCTCGCTGCTCTGCAGCAGCTCCGCTCCCGCGGCGACGATGCCCTCGGCGGTATCCGTGTAGGTGACGCGCCGCTCGTAACCGTCCAGAAGCCGGACCAACTCGCTCCGGTAGGCAAAATTGTCGGCATAAATCCGCAGCCGGGTGACTGTGTCGGCGTCGAGCGCCCCGAAGGCGCGCAGGTTTTCCTCATAGGTCACCGGTGAGACGCCGCTTTCGATCTCCTGTACATAAAGCGCGGCAAGCGCATCGTCGGTCATCACGTCCAACAGCTTGAGCATGCTGTCCTGGGCGGCCGTCTCGTCCACCGCGTCGCCGGTGACCTTTTCATAGAGGGCCGCCTGCTCCGCGCCGGAGAGCGCGATGACGTGCTTCTGCAGTGTGCGGCGCTGCTCCGCCGGGTCAGTGGAATGGGCGGCGGCGTCAAAGGGCCGGTTGGTCAGCACATCCGTGCCCGGGTTGGCCGTCTGGGCGCTGACAAGGCTACTGGTGGAGATCGAGCTTTTCACCCAGCGCGTGAGATCACTCAGATAGAGGGCCCCGCCCACGCCGGTCTGGCTGCCCTTCACGCCGGGACGCAGGATCCCCACGATCTTGAGCGGCAGCGAGGCGCGCACCGTGGCGGCCATCACCTCGGCGTCGCCGCCGATATAGCCCCAGGTGCCGTCCACGTTC
>CADBKB010000168.1 GCA_902795095.1 Oscillospiraceae bacterium | reverse complement strand
GTCGTTTCCGGTGTCAATCTTATGGCTGATGCCTTTTTCCTCCGCCGCCTCCAGCAGCGCGTGCATGGTGTTCATGTTGCAGTACACCGCGGTATCCAGGCCCGTGCCCGTCGCCGCCAGCCGCGCGGCCACCAGGCACCGCTGGTCATAGATGCGGAAGATTTCCCCCACGTCCGTTGCCACCCGGTTGCCAATCACGATCTCCATGTCGCCCAGCGGCCGGTTCAGGCTCTCGGCAATCCAGGGCTTCACCACAAAATCGTTTTCCGGATCGAAGCCGATAATCTGCACCTTCACGGAGCAGCAGTCCGCCTTCATGGAGGAAAGGAAAACCTGGGCGGACGCCTTCTGGACGCCCTCCGTTTCCCGCACCTTGTCCACCGCCGAAGCGTCCATATAGAAGGTACCGATGGTTCCCTGCAGCAGCATGTTCTTCAGGCTGGATTTGGATTCCGCTTCCGCCGGAACCACGATAATGTCCGCGCCCAGGCGGTTCTCCATGCTGCCCAGTCCCCGTCGCAGGGAGGATACCACCATCGTGCCCGCAAAAAGCGACAGTGCCAGGAAGGCGGTCAGCAGGATCAGGGCAGTGGTCCGTCCGGGCTTCCTTGTCAGGTTCCGGAACACCGGTGAAAACCGCTTCATGCCTTCCTGCTCCGTTCCGTAATGATTCCGGTCAGCGCCGATACCGCCGCCGCGCCGGAAAGAATGATCATGGAGGGCTGCATCACCGCGCGGCAGTGCATCGTGTCCATTTTGCAAAGGGGCATCAGCACGCCCGGCAGCAGGATACCGATGACCGCGGCGCACAGGGCGGCCGCGAACAGCGCCATACGGAGGCCGCGCCTGTTCACCATCGTAATCAGGATCGCGAGGATCGCCATTACGCATCCGTCAATCAGCAGGGCTTTCCCCGCATCCGCGCAGGGGCCTTTGCTCCCGTCCTCATGGACGCAGGGGCCGAGCACCGTCACGGATCCGACGGCGATGACCGCCGCAAAGATCATAAGCAGGATCGCAAACAGATTCTTCTTCATATAATTTCCTTTCGTTAACCTTCATTCTGCCGGGCAGAATCCGCCTCAGCTCCGGTGATTCTTCGCCCATTCCTTCTGCTGGGCTTCAAAGTTTTCATTGATGACTTCCCGCGCCACCTTGCCGTGCTCCAGCACGATGGTCCGCTGAGCCGCTTCCGCCACCTCCGGGTCATGGGTAACCACAATCAGGGTCGTTCCCTCCGCGTGCAGGCGGGCAAACAGGTCCAGCACAATGTTTTCGTTGGCTTCATCCAGGTTGCCGGTGGGTTCGTCCGCCAGGATCAGCTCCGGATGGTTGATCAGCGCCCTGGCCACGCAGACGCGCTGCTGTTCGCCGCCGGACAGCTGGCTGGGCAGGTGGTGCGCCCGTTCCCGCAGGCCGACCCGGCCCAGGGCTTCGAGGGCTTCCTGCTCGTCCGGCATGGAATGGTAATACTGGCTGACCATCACGTTTTCCACGGCGGTCAGGTAGTTCACCATGTGGAACTGCTGGAAGATCAGGCCGATCTTGTCCCGCCGGATATCCGTCAGCTTCTTGCTGCTTTCCCGGGCGATATCCACCCCGTCCAGCAGCACCTCGCCCAGCGTCGGCTTGTCCATGCAGCCGATGATGTTCATCATCGTGCTTTTGCCGGAGCCGGAGGGCCCCATGATCGCGACCCACTCGCCGGTGTCCACCTTGAGATTGACCTTATCGAGCGCGTGGAGATCGCCGTAAATTTTTGAAACATCTTTTAACTCTAAGAGGCTCATATGTACAGACTCCTTTTTTACTGTTTTCAAACAAGGGTGAACCACCGTTTCGCAATTGCCCTATTCGCCCTTCAGGACGATGGCCGGGTCGACCTTGGTGGCGCTGCTCACGGGCGCGATGCAGGCGAGTCCCGTCACAAGGATGGAGACAAGGATCGTAATGGGCAGCAGCAGCGGCCGGAACTGGATGGAGCTGGAGAAGACGTTCACGCTGATCGCCTGGGCGAAGGCAAAGCCGAAGAGCGCGCCGAGCAGGCCGCCCACGAAGCCGAGCAGCAGCCCCTCGCCCATGAATTCCCAGATGATGCTCGTATCCGAGGCGCCGAGGGCCTTGCGCAGGCCAATCTCCCTGCGGCGCTCGGTGACGACGGCGGTCATCGTCGTGGCCACCGTGATCATCGTAAGCGCGAGCACGATCACCGTCACGAGCAGAACAAGGGACTGGAGCTTGGTGAGCACCGTCGCCTCCGACTGCGTGACGCGCTTGACGAGGCGCGCCGCCGCGCCGTCGACGTCCTCGCTGATCGATTCGGCATAGCCCTGCAGCTCGCTCTGCGAGGCGGAGACGGAGAGCTCCGCCACGTCGATTTCACCGCTGCGCCCGGTGAGCTCCTCCATGTCCTCCATGGACATATAGATGTACTCCTCCTCCGAGCCGCCGGTCTCCACGATGCCAACAACGGTCATCTTCAAACGGTTGGACTTGACAAAGAGGTCGCTGTGATCGGCGTCCTCGTCGGCAAGCGCGTAGCTCAGGCTGAGCTCCGCGCCGATTTTCGTGCTTAAAAGCGCCGCGATCTCCTTGCCGAGCAGCAGCTGCCCGCTCT
>CADBKB010000167.1 GCA_902795095.1 Oscillospiraceae bacterium | reverse complement strand
CGATGGGGTTCGTCCCTGCGAGGGCGGAGATGAGGGCGGACGCAAGCCGTTGGACGGTCAGATCGGGAACAAATTCCTTCAGATTCACCACCCTGGCGCGGACGGAGTCCACACCCTTGGCCTCCAGCTTCGCCTTCGAGGGGCTCAGATAGCGCTGGACCAGGGCAGTATCCACGTCCACCATCAGCGTGCCGTGGTGATAGCACCGGCCCTCGTGCTTGTAGAAGGCGTTGCCGGAGAATTTGCGCCCGTCGGCCAGCAGATCGTTCCGCCCGGAGCGCTGGGCGGGGATTCCCAGCGACCGGCAGGCGGTCTCGATGACCGAGAGTTGGCGGGAGACGTCGTAGTCAGTCTCGCGGACGAGAAAGGTGAAATTCAGATTTCCGCGATCATGAAAAACAGCGCCGCCGCCGGAGAGGCGGCGGGCCAGGTGACCGCCCTCCTCCGCGAGGAGGGCGGTCCTGCATTCTTTCCAGGGATTCTGGTTTCTGCCGATGACCACGGTGCGTTCGTTCTGCCAGAGATAGAGGATCAGCTCCCCTGCCCCGACCCGGTGAAGCAGGGCTTCCTCCAGGGCGAGGTTTTCATAGGGGTCGGTCCCCCGACTCCGACAGACCAGCAGCTGCCGGATCATGCCTGCTCCCAGCGAAGGATCGGGGTGCGGGCGGCCTTGACCTCGTCGGGACGGCCGATCTGGGCATGATGCGGCGCGGCGTGCATGTATTCGGGATCGGTGAAGGCCAGCTTGTAGAGATCGCGGAAGATCTCGGCGGCCTCGTCCAGGGTCTGCTTGCTCTCGGTTTCGGTGGGCTCGAGCATCAGGGCCTCGTGGACGATCAGCGGGAAGTACATTGTGGGCGGGTGCATGCCGCGGTCGATCAGGGACTTGGCAACGTCCAGAGCGGAGACGCCGGTCTCCTTCTTGAACTCGCTGAGGTCGAGGACGAACTCATGCATGCAGGTGCGGTCGAAGGCGGGCTCGAAGGTGCCCTGGATCTTCCGCATCAGATAGTTGGCGTTGAGGACGGCGTTGATCGCGGCCTCGGGAACACCTTCGCGGCCAAGGGTCATCAGATAGGTCAGGGCGCGGACGACGACGAGGAAGTTGCCCTCGAACATCCGGACCTGAATGTGACCGGCTTCCTCCATCAGGACGGACTTCGGCAGGAACTCCTTGAGGAATTCCTTGCAGCCCACGGCGCCTGCGCCGGGACCGCCGCCGCCGTGCGGGGTGGAGAAGGTCTTGTGCAGGTTCATGTGGATGCAGTCGAAGCCCATATCGCCGGGACGGACGACGCCCATGACGGCGTTCAGGTTCGCGCCGTCGTAGTAGCACAGGCCGCCGCATTCGTGGACCAGGCGGGTGATCTCAAGGATGTTTTCGTCAAAGATGCCGACGGTGTTCGGGTTGGTGAGCATCAGACCGGCGACGTCCGGGCCGAGGACGGCCTTGAGGGCCTCCAGATCGACGCAGCCGTTGGGGGCGGAGGCGATGTTCACGACCTCGAAGCCGCACATGGCCGCCGTGGCGGGGTTGGTGCCGTGGGCGGAGTCGGGCACGATGATCTTGGTACGGGCGGTATCGCCGCGGGAAACGTGATACTGCTTGATCAGCATGACGCCGGTGAACTCACCGTGGGCGCCGGCTGCGGGCTGGAAGGTCATGCCGTCCATGCCGGAGATCTCGCAGAGATAGCGGGCGGCGGTCTCGTACACCTCGCGGCAGCCCTTGACGGAGGCCGCAGGCGCGAGCGGGTGGATGGAGGTGAAGCCGGGCAGAGCAGCCATTTCCTCGTTGATGCGGGGATTGTACTTCATGGTGCAGGAGCCCAGGGGATAGAAGCCGCAGTTCACGCCGTGGACCCGCTGGCAGAGCTGGGTATAGTGGCGGGAAACGTCGGTTTCGCAGAGCTCGGGCAGGGGAAGCTCGGTCTGGCGCTGATAGGCGGCGTCAAGCTCGACCTCGGGCACGTCGCACGCGGGCAGCAGACTGGACTTGCGGCCGGATATGCTCTTCTCAAAAATCAGCTTCATGCGAGCACCTCCTTTACGATGGCGACAGCTTTGTCGAGCTGGGCCTTGGTCACCTTCTCGGTGGCGCACCAGAGCACGCCTTCCTCCACGGGCAGACCGCCCAGGATGCCGGCCTCGTCCAGCGCGGCAAGGACCTCCTCCCGCTTGGGCAGGACGGTGACGAATTCATGGAAGAAGGGGCCGTTGTACTTGAGGCTGACGCCGGGGATCGCGCACAGAGCGTCGGCAAGGTAATGAGCCTTTGCCATCGACTGCTTGGCGACCTGGCGCAGGCCGTCGGGGCCGACGGTGGCCAGATACAGGCCGGCGGTCAGGGCGCAGAGGGCCTCGTTGGAGCAGATGTTGGAGCTGGCCTTCTCGCGGCGAATGTGCTGCTCTCTGGCCTGCAGGGAGAGGACGTAGGCACGGTTGCCGGCGTCGTCAGTGGTCTCGCCCACAATTCGGCCGGGCAGCTTGCGCATCATGCGGCTGGTGGCGGTCATGATGCCCAGGTACGGGCCGCCCCAAGCCATCGGCAGGCCGAGGGGCTGGCCTTCGCCAACGGCGATGTCCGCGCCGCATTCCTTCGGCGTGGCCATAATGGCAAGGCT
>CADBKB010000166.1 GCA_902795095.1 Oscillospiraceae bacterium | reverse complement strand
CGAAGATCACCAGCAACACGATGCCCAGCACCGCCATACAGATGTCAAGGCTCTTGTTTTTCATCTCCGTCTTCCTCCGCTCTTCCTCGTTCTCCTCAGGGCCCCTTTCGGGCGATAATATCAAGATTACTATATCATACCCTGCGTGCCGTTTCAAGAGAATTTGCCGATTTCTCCGTCTCCCGGCCGCAGCATTTTCCGCTTCCGGCTTGCGCCGGCGCACCTCATGGGATATAATGGCACAAACAGAACTCCCCCGCAGGAAAGGAGCAGATTCTATGTTCAAAACGATTGGCTTTATCGGCACCGGCGCCATGGGCGGCGCGGTGGCGAAAATCGCCGCCGCCGGCGATCCGTCGGCCGCCATCTGCCTGGCCAACCGCACCCGGGACAAGGCCGTCCGGCTGGCCGCCGAGATCCCCGGTGCCGTCATCGTCTCCAATGAGGAGGCGGCCGCCCGGTGCGACCTGATCTTTCTGGCGGTGAAGCCCCAGGTCATGCCCCAGGCTCTGCCCGCCCTGGCCCCGGTGCTGGCGGCCCGGCAGGATCCCTTTGTGCTGGTAACCATGGCCGCCGGTCTCACCTGCGAGACCATCCGCCAGCTGGCGGGCGGTCCCTATCCCGTCATCCGCATGATGCCCAACACCCCCATCACGGTAGGCGCCGGTGCCATCCAGTACTGCGGTCTGGGCGTGTCCGACGAACATCTGGCCGCTTTTGCCGCCCTTTTGCGCTGCGCCGGTACCGTGGATGAGCTGCCGGAGCGCCTCATCGACGCCGCCTCCGCTCTCTCCGGCTGCGGTCCGGCCTATGTCTGCCAGTTTATTGAGGCGCTGGCCGACGGCGGTGTGGCCTGCGGTCTGCCCCGGCAGAAGGCCCTGGCCTATGCCGCTCAGATGGTGGAGGGCGCCGCCAGGCTGGTCCGGCTCTCCGGTCAGCATCCCGGCGAGCTGAAGGATATGGTCTGTTCCCCCGCCGGCAGCACCATTCAGGGCGTCCGTGCCCTGGAGAGCGCCGGCTTCCGGGGTGCCGCCATGGAGGCCGTCATCGCCGCCTACGAAAAAAACCTGGAACTGAAGGAGGGCAAATAACAGTCTGTGCCCCAGAAGATAAGAAAGAGCCGCTCTCCTTGGGAGAGCGGCTCTCTATTTCAATTTTCGGTGTTTCTTAGCCCAGAGCGGCGGTGATGATGGCCATGGTATAGACCTCCTCGGCGTTGCAGCCGCGGCTCAGGTCGTTGATGGGGGCGTTCAGGCCCTGCAGGATGGGGCCGTAAGCGGCGAAGCCGCCCAGACGCTGGGCGATCTTATAGCCGATGTTGCCGGCGTTGATGTCGGGGAACACGAAGGTGTTGGCCTGGCCGGCCACGGGGCTGCCGGGGAACTTCAGCTGGCCCACAGTGGGGGACACGGCGGCGTCGAACTGCATCTCGCCGTCGATGGCCAGATCGGGAGCGGCCTCCTTGGCCTTGGCGCAGGCGTTGCGCATCTTGTCCACGTCCTCGCCGGCACCGGAGCCCTTGGTGGAGTAGCTCAGGTAAGCGATACGGGGCTCCAGGCCGAAGATCTTGGCGGTCTCGGCGGTCTGCAGGCCGATCTCCACCAGCTCATCCTCAGAGGGCTTGATGCAGATGGCGCAGTCGGCCATGACGATGGTCTCATGACCCTCGTTCTCGGTCGGGCGGACCAGAACGAAGCAAGAGGACACGATCTTGCTGCCGGGCTTGGTCTTGATGATCTGCAGGGCGGGGCGGACAGTATCGGCGGTGGAATAGGTGGCGCCGCCCAGCAGAGCGTCGGCGTAGCCCATCTTCACCAGCATGGTGCCGAAGTAGTTGCCCTTCTTCAGAGCGTTGCGGACCTGCTCCTCGGTCATCTTGCCCTTGCGCAGGGCAACCATGGTCTCCACCATCTCGTCCATGCGGTCGAAGTTGGCGGGATCGATGATCTCGGCGCCGGTCACGTCGAAGCCGGCCTTGGCGGCGGCGGCGTGGACCTCATCGGGGTTGCCCACCAGCACGGGCTTCAGGAACGAATCCTTCAGCAGGCGGTCGGACGCCTCCAGGATACGGGCATCGGTGCCCTCGGTGAACACGATCTTCCGGGGTTGTGCCTTCAGCTTTTCGATGAGAAACTCAAACATGTCTTTTTCCTCCTTCATATCCCTTTCGGCGCGATCGTCACGTCGGAAGTTTTCTTTGATTCGTGGGATTTCCGGTCACTTTTCCCGTCGTTTGCCCCACTTCGCATACATGTAAAAAATACCACACTTCCCTCCCTTTGTCAATTTCTATCCGCACCTTTCCGGCGTGGAAATGAGTGCTTTACGCTGCGGGCAAGCTGTGGTATAATACACGTTACGATAAGTATTACCGTAGGAGAGGTGTCATATGGAACGACAATTCCCCCGACTGAGCGTTTCGCTCCCCAAGCTCCGCCGCAACGCCTCCGAGATCGTCACCCGCTGTGCCGCCAAGGGCATCGACGTGTGCGGCGTCATCAAGGGCTGCACCGGCATTCCCCAGGTGGCCCGGGCCTTTTTGGACGCCGGCGTCAAGCAGCTGGGCTCCAGCCGCCTGGAACAGATCGTCCGCTGCCGCCAGGCCGGTGTGCCCGGTCCCTATCTGCTCCTTCGCATCCCCGGCCTCAGCGAGCTGCCGGAGGTAGTCCGCTGGTGCGACATA
>CADBKB010000165.1 GCA_902795095.1 Oscillospiraceae bacterium | reverse complement strand
GCCCGGCAGCCGAGCTTGGCAGCGGCGGTCGCCACGTTGACGGCCTCGCCGCCGACATGAAGGGAGGCGGAGCTGGCCCGATAGCCCGATACGGAGATTGGATTGGGATCGAAGCCCAGGATGATGGAATCCACCAGGGCCGTTCCGATACATATGACGTCGTAATTCATGGCGGTACCTCATAATCGATGTTTTGGCCCAAAGGCGGGCAGGGACTCAACACAGGTACTATATCACGAAAAAACGCGCGCCACAAGGGGCGCGGACGGCTGCGCCGCCGCAGGCTTTCTGCCGGAAGGGGTTTTGGGCAGAAAGCCTGCCCGCCTCGCCGGCGGGAATGACGTCCTTCCCTGCAGGAAAAAATGTAAATTTTCGTTCATCTTCAGACGATGAAGGATACCCGTCACGGACAGGGTCCTCAGCCGGGAGAGAGGGGAAAACTTATACAAAAGTGCACCCCGCTTTTTCGGCATTGTGTAGATTTTGGATTCAAGGCATGAAAATGCCTTGAATCGTTTTGGGTGTAGAGTTAGAATAAAATCGAATATACCCAGGATATTACATAACGTAATATATTGGCGGTCAGTCAGCAAATGGATACGAGACAATGACTGGAACAAAGCCAATAAATGGGCGTCATCCGGCGCCTCCCGCCGCGCATTGCCGGCGCGTGGGCACGGGCGAAAAACGTTTATAACCTCGTTGCCCAATGGCGGCGCCGGCGTTTGCCGGCCCCCAGGAGAACGGGATTGTAAAAATCAACCGGTCCCGTCGGGACGCTCCGAGGCGGAGTGGCCGGCGGGCGCGAATCAGCAGGAAGGGAGGAGAGGCCAAATGCCGCAAACAGGCGGCGCTATCAAAACGAGAGAAGGATCCACATATAGAAGGAGGCAAATATGAAGAAAAGCAAGACAATTTTGTCCCTTGTGCTGGCTGCATGCCTGATTTTCGGTATGCTTCCCGCTCTGGCTGCCTCTGCTGCCGACGGTGATACCGCCAATTCCAACTTCATGGAAATTGTCGGCACCGGCAACAACAGCTATCTGAGCACGGTCGGCTCGAATGCCTTCAACGTATTGATGTACAACAATACGTTCTCCGGCACCTTCGGCGACCAGCACATGGGCGGCATTGAGCTTTCGCTCAATGGCGTGCGTATCGCCACCAACGGCGATCTGCACATGCTTCCGACGCCGGAGCAGTGGGATGCAACCCCCGCGCCCAGCAGAGGAACAAGAATCCATGACGAAGAAACCGGCACCATCACGATCCCCATGACCTTCAACGGCAGCCCCGACGGCGTGCTGAAGTACGATCTGGTGGCCCAGCCCATCGAAGACGGCTTCTGCCTGAAGATGTTCCTGAAGTCCGATATGCCTGAGGACCTGAAGGGCAAGGCCAGATTCAACCTGGAATTCCGTCCCGCGTCCTATCGCAACAAGAGCTATCAGGCGGACCTGAACGCTGACGGCGTCTATGATACCTTCGGCGTATTCCCTCTGCATCCCCAGGATGAGATGGTCGAGACCGAGCGTCCGAACCTGCCCAGCCAGGAATGGTACGTCAAGGAGTGGAACACCGATCGCGGAAACGATCAGCCCACCCCCTTTGCCACCGGCTATGCCTTCGCATTCTCCCCCGAGGATGAGCAGACCGCCATCGACATCGAGGCGGCCAACGGCGATCTGATGGAGCTGTACGACGGCCGCAACCGCGCCCAGAACGGCTGGTACGTGCTGTCCACGCTGATCCAGGCGACCCATCCCGGCGACCTGGCTGCCGAATGGAACATCCGGCCCCACGTCAAGGAGGGCTGGGTCCGCGAGCCCAACGTCGGCTTCAGCCAGGTGGGTTATTCTCCCGCCCAGGAGAAGTTCGCCGTGGTCGAGCTCGACAAGTGGGATGAGAACTATCCCAAGACCATGGCGCTGTACCGCGTGAACGCGGACGGCTCCGAGGAGAAGGTCTGCGAGAAGGAGCTTGGCGCCACCACCGACTGGATGCGCTTCAAGTATGCCCGCTTCGACTTCAGCGAGGTCACCGAGGCCGGCCTGTACCGGATCCACTACGGCGACTATGTCGGCGAGATCTTCCCCATTGCCCAGGATGTCTATGACAACATCTGGCAGACCTGCCTGAGCGGCTTCCTTGCGGTCCAGATGGACCACATCGCCGTCCGTGAGGGCTACAAGATCTGGCACGGCGCCTCCCATATGGACGACGGCGTCATCGGCGACCGCCAGTCCAGCTGGTTCGACGGCATGGGCATGCAGAGAATGCCCGACGCCATCCGCGCCAAGGGCTATCAGGGCGAAGACCATGTCGACGGCCTGAACAAGGGCGGCTGGTTCGATGCCGGCGACTTCGACCTGCAGATCAGCCGCAACGTGCAGGTCCTCGGCGACCTGGTCAACGCAGGCGAGATCTGCGGCAGAATGGATAACTACGACGACCTGTCCGTCACCTGGGACGACGCCACCGGCGGCCTCGTCGAGATGCACCGTCCCGACGGCATCCCCGACGTTGTCCAGCAGTGCATCCACGGCTCGAAGCAGCTTCTGGCCGAGTATGAGTGCCTGGGCGGCACCGGCGGCACCATGGAAGTGCGCACTCTGCGCCAGTACACCCATCTGGGCGACCCGTCCTCCGATACCGACGGCTGGATCTACGATTCCACCCTGGGCGAGG
>CADBKB010000164.1 GCA_902795095.1 Oscillospiraceae bacterium | reverse complement strand
GGGCTCGATGCCGCCCTGGCTGGAGACCAGCGCCAGGCCCACGCCCTCTTCCACGTCGCTCTGGCTCTGGCCGGCGATGTCGTACTTGGCCTTGTCGGCTTCCTTGGTAAAGTCGATGGTCACGCTGCTGCCGCTGCCGCCGGCGGGCTCATACAGGCGGATGGAGCTGCCGGCGGTCTGGATATTGCCGGTGGAATTGGAAACACGGGCCAGAGTGAAGCCGGCCTCCGCGCCGCGCATGGCGTATCTGCTGGGGCTTCCGCTGGCATTCCCGTTCGAATAGAAGGTATAGGCGTTCCGCTCCGCCTCCCGTGCGATCAGGGACCAGGTGAGGTAGCGCGTCTCAGCGGAATCATCGCCGAGGGAAAGATTGCTGCTGGAACGCCGCAGGTGCTGGCCGTCGGAGCTGAAGACATAATAAAGATCATTGCCGTCCAAAGCAGGCTCGACGTCGTCCGCTTCTTCAAAGGTCCACAGCATATCGTCGGTGACCTCGCTGGTGATGGCGTCGCCGTCGACTGTGACCGCCGTGGCGCCGAGAGTGCTGCCTGCGGTCTGTCCGTTCAGGGCATAAGCGTCGTCTGCCACGATGACATAGGTGCCGCCGGGGACGAACTCTTCAGCCAGCACCCAGCTGCCGGCGGGTACGGGCGGCTGTTCGGGCTCGGTTTCGCCTTCGTAATCCAGATCACCCAGCAGGCTGGAGAAGATGAAGTTGCTGATGTAGGCGTACTCGTCTCTCTGATGGACCTTCTGGGTCAGAGTGTTGGCGAACAGAGCGGCGTGGACGGTCTCGGTGTCATAGCTGAAGCCTAGCACACCGCCGTCCAGGAAGGCCTCGTAGGTAGCCTTGGCACGCTCGGAGATGGTGGGGATGAAGCCCTCGGTGGGCGTTCTTCCGTCTGCCTGAACCAGGGCAACGGCGCCCTCGGGAATGGCGGAGAAATAGCCGAAGCCGTAGCCGTACATGACGTCGTCGCCGTCGGCAATGTAGCTGGCGTTCACCAGGGTCTCATTGGGATAGGTGACGTAGGCCAGGCAGTCCATGGCGCCGGACAGGCCGGTGCGGGTGAAGCCGGGCACGACGTTGGCGGCGTTGCGCATGGCGCCGGAGCTGTAGCCGATGTAGGGCACGCCGGCCTGGACCGCGGCCAGGGCGTCGCCGCTGATGCCGGAGGCGCCGGCGACCACATTCGCCTCGGAGACGGTTTCCGTGACGTTGAAGTTCATGAGCTCCATGGCGCAGCGGTCATAGTTCCAGCTGGCGTTGCCCACCTGATTGGTGGCGATGCAGCCGGAGTTCGCGGTGGCGTTGGGCACGCCGGTGATATAGACCACGGGGACCTCGGAGATGATCTTGGCAGCGATACCGTCGCCATACACGCCGGTGGCGGAGAGCAGGTACGACTGTGCGACGGTCTTATAGTCTTCGTACTTGCAGATGAAATCCCCCTTGTATTCGCCGTCGGTGATCATGGCGACGGTCTTGCCGTCCTTCAGCAGGGCGTTGACAGCGGCGGTGGAGTCCTCGGATACATTGGAGATGATGACGTCGGCGTCCATGGGGCCGACAAAAGCGGTTTCCACGGAGGCGGCGTATGCGGTGGCGTCGTCGTAGTCCATGTCGTCGCCGCATGCGGCGAAGATGGCCTCGGCGGCGGCGGGCTTGGCGACCACGGTCATATCAAAGCCGCGGGTCTCATTGAAGGAGGTGATGCCCTCGGAATAGAGGGTGGGCCAGCCCTGGATCAGGGTGCCGTCGTACAGAGCGCCGTTGGCGACGGAGCGCTTGGCCTGATACATGGATACGATCATCGTTCCCACAGGATAGGTCACGCCGTCATAGGTGAATTCCGCGGTGGTGAGATTGACCAGCACATCGTTGCGGGTCAGCCAGACCATCATATCCCGGGCGGCCTGGAGGTTGGACTGATTCTCGGCGTCCATGGGGATGATGTAGCACTCGGGATAGAAGTTGCCGTTTTCTTCTCTGCCGTTGTACTCGGGACGGAAAACGTTCATTTCCGCGCCTTCGGTGTCGAACTGGTCGCAGAACCACTGGCCGACCTTATCAAAGGCGTCGGAGTTGGCGTTCTCCACGCCGCGCTTGAAGATGTTCACCTGGGCCTTCAGATAGCCCAGCTTTTCCCCGGCAATGTATGCGCTCTGGCCAATGCAGCCGTAGCACACAGCCTGGGCGGTGTCGTCGCAGTAGGCGGGAAGCTCGACGGTGTAGGCCACGGTGCCGTGGAGCATGGCGAACTGCGGAGTATAGCTGGTGGACATATCGTCCCAGGGATCAAACCACTTGGCCTGGGTCTTCTCCGCATTGATATAGGACATGTAGGCGCGCTGGGGCATGACGTAGCTGTTGTAGCCGTCGTGGTTGGCGACCGCCGCGATGCCGAAGGCCTCGCCGCCGGTGACCAGATGCTCCGCCAGCAGGTCATACTCGAAGTTGGGCTCATGGGGCGGGTCGCAGGGCTCGCACTGGAAGTCCGTGACGCGGCCGTGGAACTCCGTGAAGGACACGGGGTTGTAGGTGCCGATGACGTGCTGCATGTTGGCGGTCTCGGGGGTGGTCTGGAAGGAGTTGTCGCGGTTCAGGTCGTAGCCGTTGGAGGCGGTACGGGTGGTGTAGGTGCGGCCGTCGACGTTTTCCTCCGGCACCAGAACGAAGAATACACCGCTG
>CADBKB010000163.1 GCA_902795095.1 Oscillospiraceae bacterium | reverse complement strand
CAGGGCCGCGGCGCACAGGGCGGGAACACCCGCGCACAGTGCGATCTTTTTGCGTTTCTTCCTTCGTTTTTCGTCTTCCCGGGCACGGGAGAGCACCCGCCGGGTCATTGCATCATAATCCATCGAAGCCCTCCTTCTCCAGAAGTACCTTCAGCGCCTGCCTTGCGCGGTAGGCCAGGGTCTCCACGGCGTGGACGCTTTTGCCCATGATCCCGGCGGCCTCCCGGCAGGAGAAGCCCTCGAAGTACACCAGCCACAGCACCTGGCGGTACTCCGGCTTCAGCGCCTCCATGGCCCGGTGCACCCGGATACGGCCCTCCTCGCGGATGTAGGCCGCCTCGATCGCCTGCTGCTCGTCCTGCCATTGCGCCGCATCCTCCAGGGGGACGGTTTTGCGCCGTTTTTCCCTTCGCAGATGGTCGATGGCGATATTTCGCCCGATGGCATAGAGCCAGGTGCGGAAGCTGCCCTTTCCCCTGTCCCGGGGCTTTTTCACCGCAAGGCGCACAAAGGTGTCCTCCGCCAGCAGCTCGGCGGTGGAGATTTGATTTACAAAGCTGTTGAGATACAGGATCAGGCCGTCTGCGTAGTCCCGGATGATCTCCGCCAGACCGCTTTCATCGCCTGCCAGAAAGCTCTCATAGCTCTGCGTCCCGCGCTCCATCGCCCCACTCCTTTCTTGGGATTTCTGCTATATACACGATGCGAAGGGCGAAAACCTCACACCTCGCGCAGAACATAGGGAACATCCTTCGAATTGGTTTCTCCGCGTCTTTTTATTTGAAACAACCATATAAACGGGTCAATAAGGCATGCACCGAAAACGGCGCTAAAAGTGCCAGGCAGCGAATGCTCCCTCCGGGAGGGAGCTGGCTCCGCCGCAGGCGGAGACTGAGGGAGCCCGGCGACAGGTTTGTTCCTGTATTGCACCGATTAAATGCGTACAGACAATGAGTACGGCATTCTCCCTCAGTCGGCTTCGCCGACAGCTCCCTCCCCGAGGGAGCTATTTACACTCTGTGATTGTGAGAGTCTGTGCGGAACACAGGGGGCGTCCTTTGCAAAATTCGGGCCTGCCGCGTGTGCGGCAGGCCCGTTTGTCTTATTTCTTCAGCTTTTCCAGTCTGGCGCGGCTGTCGGCCAGCTGAGCGAGCATCTGCTCCAGCTTGGCGGCACGCTCGCGCTCGGCATTCACCACCTGCTCCGGCGCCTTGCTGAGGAAGCCGGCGTTCTGGAGCTTGGAGTTGATCCGGTCGAGATTCTTCCGGGCGTTGTCCTCCTCCTTGGTGATGCGGGCCAGCTCCTTGTCCACATCCACAAGCTGGTTGAGGGGCAGGAAGATCTTGGCGTCCGTGGTGACGCACTCGGCCATGTCCTCGTGACCTGCGGGGGCGTCGGCGTCCACCACCAGACCGTCGGCATAGGCCAGGCGGCAGATATAGCCCTCGCCGGCGCGGAAGATGTCGGCCTTCTCCGTGGCGACGTAGAGGGTGCACTTCTTCGACGGGGCCACGTTCATCTCGGCGCGGCGGTTGCGCACGGCGCGGATGGCGTTCATCACGGACTCCATGGCGGCCTCCTCGGCGGGAAACGCCAGCTCGTCGCGGTACACAGGCCAGTCGGCGCAGATCAGGGTGTCGCCCACGTGGGGGATGGCCTGCCAGATCTCCTCGGTGATGAAGGGCATGAAGGGGTGCATCAGCCGCAGAAGCTGATCGAGCACGTACAGCAGCACCCGCTGGGCGTTCTCCTTCCCGGCGGCGTCCTCGCCGTACAGGCGGGACTTGGTCAGCTCAATATACCAGTCGCAATAGGTATCCCAGATGAAATCGTACAGCTTCGCGGCGGCCACGCCCAGCTCGAAGGCGTCCAGGTTCTCGGTGACTTCCTTAATGAGCGTGTTGAGCTTGGACAGGATCCACTTGTCCTCCAGCTCCAGGGCGCTGCCGTCGGGCAGACGGTTCTCATCCACGGACAGGTTCATCAGCACGTAGCGGCTGGCGTTCCAGATCTTGTTGGCGAAGTTGCGCATGGCCTCGCAGCGCTCCACATAGAAGCGCATGTCGTTGCCGGGGGAGTTGCCGGTGATCAGATTGAAGCGCAGGGCGTCGGCGCCGTACTTCTCTGCCATCTCCAGCGGATCGATGCCGTTGCCCAGGGACTTGGACATCTTGCGGCCCTTGTCGTCGCGGACCAGGCCGTGGATGAACACAGTCTCAAAGGGTTCTTTCTTCATCTGCTCCATGCCGGAGAAGATCATGCGGGCAACCCAGAAGAAGATGATATCGTAGCCCGTCACCATGACGGAGGTGGGATACCAGTACTTGAGGTCCTTGGATTCCATATCCGGCCAGCCCATGGTGGAGAAGGGCCACAGGGCCGAGGAGAACCAGGTGTCGAGCACGTCCGGATCGCGGGTCAGATGCTTGCTGCCGCACTTGGCGCATTCGGTGGGATCCTCGAAGCTCACGTTCTGGTGGCCGCAGTCGTCGCAGTACCAGACGGGGATCTGATGGCCCCACCAGAGCTGACGGGAGATGCACCAGTCGTGCACGTTCTCCATCCAGTTGATATAGGTCTTGGTGAAACGCTCGGGCACGAACTTGATGGTGCCGTCCTTGACCACACGGATGGCCTCCTTGGCCAGGGGCGCCATCTTGACAAACCACTGGGCGGAGACCAGGGGCTCCACGTCGTTGTGGCAGCGGTAGCAGGTGC
>CADBKB010000162.1 GCA_902795095.1 Oscillospiraceae bacterium | reverse complement strand
ATAGCCGGAGACCTTGGCGCCGTCGGAGAAGGTGTTCTCCCTGGCCCGCTCGGTATTGCTGCGGCCCATGACGGGGGCATAGCGGAAGAGGATCACCGCGGCCTGCTCCCGGGTGACGGGCACATCCGGCCGGAAGGTGGCGTCGGGGAAGCCGGTGATGACGCCGACGTCCGCGGCCCAGTCCACGGCGGCGGAGTACCATTTGCCCGACGGTACGTCGCGAAAGCCGGAGGGCATAACGGAGGGCTCGCCCTCCATGCGCCAGAGGATGGTGACCAGCATGGCCCGGGTCAGGGTCTGATCGGGGCTGAAGGACGTCTTCGAGGTGCCGTTCATCAGGGCGTAGGACACCATCTCCCGCACAGACGGATAATACCAGGCGTTCTCGGACAGATCGGCGAATTTATGAAGCTGGCAGAGGATGACCCGGAGGTCGAAGCTGCCGCAGCGGGTGCACTGGTAGGTTTCCTCGCCGTCGTCCACGTTGGAGGCGGGAACGGAGGCCAGCAGCTTCCAGTTATGGCCCAGGGCCGAGGTGATGTCGGTGTCGCGGACCTTGCTGCAGCGGCTGCACACCTCCACGGTGTAGCCGTTCTCGGTGCAGGTGGCCGCCACGGTCCTGGATTTCGTCCAGGCGTGGCCCAGCAGGGCGCAGGGGCCGCCGTCCTCCACCCAGCGGGCGAAGAGGACCGTGCCGTACAGAGAGGTCTTGACGGTGGCGCTGTTGACGGGGATCTGCTCCGGGGTGCGGGAGGCGTTGAAGGAGAGCATGTACCAGCCGTCGAAGCTGTAGCCCCGGCGCTCGGGGGTGGGCAGGACGCCGAAGGCCGAGCCCGGCGACACGGTTTTGACGCTCAAGGCGCAGGTGCCGCCGTTGGGGTCAAAGACCAGCCGGGAGGCGTCGTTGACGACGTAGCCGGAGTAGCGGTAGAGGGAGCAGCCCCGGGTGAAGGTGCTGCCGATCTCCTCCCAATTGTAGAAATAGCTGGCGCACAGGTAGCTGCCCTTGAGATTGCAGTCGAAGAAGGTGACGCCGGTGGTATGGACGTCGGCGACGATCAGCGAATGCTGGGTGCCGGTATAGCGCACGCACTGCACGTAGTCGCCGGGCCGCGCCTTGAGGAACAGAGCGCGCAGGTTCTCGGCGCTGCACGCGCCGGGGCTGAGGATGCCCAGGCTGGTATAGCCGCGGGAGGCCGCGTTGGGCAGGTAATAGCGGTTGTCGGAATAGGGACCGGGACCGCCGACCTTGCCGTAGAGCTTGTCGGAGATCATGTCGGCAAAGCCCTTGCACTGGGTGGCTCCGTAATAGTTGTCATAGAAGTAGGTGCCGCAGTACTGCTGCATCAGCGTGACCAGCTGCACCTCCACATCCTCCTGCCGGACGGCGGAGGCGGCGCTGACTGGGGTGCCGAAGCAGGATATACATAAAACCAGCGCAAGCAGCGCGGCAAGCCAACGTCTTTTCATGGGGTTAAAACATCCTTTCGCGCCCTCGGCGCATATGATTGGATCCATTATACACCATTTTGTAACCTTTGACAACCTTTTGTTGCAATTTTGCGTCGCTGTGCTATACTATATTTATATTGTACACGCCGCCGAGCGGCGGGGGAAGGCGGTCTTGCCCATGGCACGGGGATCCAACCAAAAAAGAAAGCTGCTGTATGTGATGAAGCTCCTGCTGGAGCACACGGACGAAGCGCATCCCATGGCCATGGCCGAGCTGCTTGCGCGCCTGGAGGCGGAGGGCATCGGCGCCGAACGCAAGAGCATCTACGACGATCTGGAGGTCCTGCGGGACTTCGGGCTGGACGTCGTCAAGGGCTCCGGCGGCTACTATATCGGCGCCCGGGAGTTCGAGCTGCCGGAGCTCAAGCTGCTGGTGGACAGCGTCCAGTCCTCCAAGTTCATCACCCAGAAGAAAACCCTGGCCCTCATCAAGAAGATCGAGGGCCTGGCCAGCGTCCACGACGCGCGGCTCCTGCAGCGCCAGGTCTATGTGCGCAACCGGGTCAAGAGCATGAACGAAAGCGTCTACTACCATGTGGACGAGATCTCCGCCGCCATCACCGCGGACCGCACGATCCGCTTCCGTTATTATGAATACACCGTCACCAAGGAGCGGCGGTTCCGCCGCTCCGGCAAGGTCTATGAGGTCAGCCCCTTTGCCCTGCTCTGGGACAACGAAAACTACTATCTGCTGGCCTGGGACGACGAGGCCGGCACCCTGAAGCACTATCGGGTGGACAAGATGGCGGACATTGCCCGCACCGACCGGATCCGGCGGGGCAAGGAGGCCTTTGCGCAGGTGGATATGTCCGAGTACACCAAGCATGTGTTCGGCATGTTCTCCGGCCGCCCGGAGCAGGTGCGGCTGCGCTTCGCCGGCCATCTGGCGGGCGCGGTGCTGGACCGGTTCGGCCAGGATCTGATCCTGGTGCCCTCCGACGGCGACCGGTTCACCGTCACCGTCCGCGCCCAGGTGAGCCCCCAGTTCTTCGGATGGGTATTCGGCTTCGGCGACGAGGCAGAGATCCTCTCTCCGACCTCCGTCCGCGACGCCTTCGCCCGGGAGATCGCCCGGGTTTCGGCAAAATACAACCCCGCAGACTGACCGCACCGGGGCCGTTGCAAAATGCATTTTGCAACGGCCCCTTGCAAGATTTCCGGCAGTTTGCCGGAAATCTTTTTGATTGAACGCGAAGGGCGGGCCTTGCC
>CADBKB010000161.1 GCA_902795095.1 Oscillospiraceae bacterium | reverse complement strand
TGCATCCGCGCCACAAGCGTGTCGAGATCGTCTTCACGCTGGCTGCCGCCGATGATCTCACCGATGCCGGGCACAAGGCAGTCCATGGCCGCGACGGTCTTTCCGTCGGGGTTGAGCTTCATATAGAACGCCTTGATCTGCTTCGGGTAATCCGTCACAAACACCGGGCGCTTGAAGATCTGCTCCGTCAGGTAGCGCTCATGCTCGGTCTGCAGGTCGCAGCCCCAGAAGACCTTGTAGTCGAAGGCATCGTTGTGCTGCTCCAGGAGGCTGATCGCCTCGGTGTAGGTCACATGGCCGAAGTCGGAGTTCAGCACATGCTGCAGCCGGTCGATGAGTCCCTTGTCCACGAACTGGTTGAAGAACGCCATCTCCTCAGGCGCGTGTTCAAGCACATAGGAGATGATATATTTGATCATGTCTTCCGCCAGACGCATGTCGTCCGCCAGGTCGGCAAACGCGATCTCCGGCTCGATCATCCAGAACTCCGCCGCATGGCGCGTGGTGTTGGAGTTTTCCGCGCGGAAGGTGGGGCCGAAGGTATAGATGTTGCGGAACGCCTGCGCAAAGGTCTCGCCGTTGAGCTGGCCGGAGACGGTCAGGTTGGCCTGCTTGCCGAAGAAGTCCGCGGAATAATCAATGGCGCCGTCCTCCGTGCGCGGGAGGCTGTTGAGATCCAGCGTCGTCACCTGGAACATTTCGCCCGCGCCCTCGCAGTCCGAGCCCGTGATGATGGGCGTGTGGACATAGACGAAATCGCGCTCCTGGAAGAATTTGTGGATGGCGTAGGCCGCGAGACTGCGCACACGGAACACCGCCTGGAACGTATTGGTGCGCGGGCGCAGATGGCTGACGGTGCGCAGATACTCCATGGAGTGCCGCTTCGGCTGGATCGGGAAATCGGGCGCGGACACGCCCTCGATCTCCACCGCCGACGCCTGCAGCTCAAAGGGCTGCTTGGCCTCCGGCGTGAGCACCAGCTCGCCCGTCACAATGACGGCTGCGCCGATGTTGAGCCGGGAGATCTCCTGGAAGTTTTCCAGGGCGCTGCCGTAGACGACCTGGAGCTGCGAGAAAAATGTGCCGTCGGAGAGGTTGATGAAGCCGAAGTTCTTTGATGCGCGCAGGTTGCGCACCCAGCCGCCCACGCGGATCTGTTTGCCTGCGTACTGCTCCGTCTGCCGGAACAGGGACCGGATGGTGATGAGTTCTTCCATATTTGCAATCCTCTTTCGATTTGTAATTTCCCTCAGAGCAGCAGGATGCCCGCGTCTGCGCAGGCCCGCATGGTCTGCTCATCCCAGAGGCTCGACTGCACCTCGCCGATGTGGCAGGTGCCGATCATCAGCATGCACAGGCGGCTCTGGCCGATGCCGCCGCCCATGGTGAGCGGGAGCTCGCCCGCCAGGAGCATCCGGTGGAACGGGAGGCTGCGGCGGTCGTCGCAGCCGGATTCGCGCAGCTGCCGGTCAAGCGACTGCTCGTCCACGCGGATGCCCATCGAGGAGATCTCGAACGCGCATTCCAGCACCGGGTTCCACATGAGGATGTCGCCGTTGAGCGACCAGTCGTCATAGTCCGGCGCACGGCCGTCGTGCGGCTTTCCGGAGCGGAGGCGTCCGCCGATCTGCATGAGAAAGACCGTGTGGTGCTCGGCTGCGATCAGGTTTTCACGCTCCTTGGGCGTTCTGTCCGGCCAGCGGTCCTCAAGCTCCTGCGTGGTGATGAAGAACACATCGCGGTCCAGCTTTGTGTGCAGGCTCGGGAAGGCGATGCCCAGCGCGTCGTTCGTCTCGCACACGGCGCCCACGATGTCGCGCACGGTCCGGCGCAGATATGCCTCGTTCCGGTCCTCCCGGGCGATGACCTTCTCCCAGTCCCACTGATCCACATAGACCGAATGCAGGTTGTCCAGAACCTCGTCGCGCCGGATGGCGTCCATATCGGTGAACAGTCCCTTGCCCACGTTGAATTCATACCGCTTGAGCGCCAGGCGTTTCCATTTCGCCAGCGAATGGACCACCTGCGCCTGCTTGCCGATGTCGGGGATGTCGAAGCCGACCGGCCGCTCATAGCCGTTGAGATTGTCGTTGAGGCCGGACGATGCTTCCACGAACAGCGGGGCGGACACCCGCCGCAGATTGAGCGCATTGCCAAGATTCACCTGGAAATTGCTCTTGATGAACTCGATCGCCCGCTGCAGCTCATAGACGGACAGCGGTGCACGGTATCCTGCGGGAATGATGACTCTGCTCATACGCCAAGCCTCCTTACTCAAATAATACGTGATATTATACAATAGTCTTTCCCCACATGCAAGCGGAATCTGCCCTGCCGCGGGGATTTTTGCACCTTTTCCGCAAAAAAGATCAGGGCTGCCGCAAAACACAGACGCTTTGCGGCAGCCCTGCGGTTTATTTGACCGGGCCGTGCTCAGAGCACCTTGCTCAAAAAATCCTGCAGGCGCGGGTTCTGCGGATGGCCGAAGATCGCCTCCGGCGTTCCCTGCTCCAGGAGCTTTCCGTCCGCCATGAACAGGATGCGGCTGCCGACCTCCCGGGCGAAGCCCATCTCGTGGGTAACGACCACCATGGTCATCCCCACGTGGGCCAGCTCGCGCATGACCTCCAGCACCTCCCCCACCATTTCCGGGTCAAGGGCGGACGTGGGCTCGTCAAAGAGCATGACCTCCGGCTCCATCATCAGCGCCCGGACGATGGCCACGCGCTGCTTCTGCCCGCCGGACAGCTGCG
>CADBKB010000160.1 GCA_902795095.1 Oscillospiraceae bacterium | reverse complement strand
CCACCGTGGGCCGGGCCATCGCCTGGCTGTTCATCCCCCTGGGCTGGGGCAACTGGCAGGCCGCTGTGGCCTCCATCACCGGTCTTGTGGCCAAGGAGAACATCGTGGGCACCATGGGCATTCTCTACGGTGCGGGCGAGGGCAGCGTGTGGCAGAATCTGGCCCAGGCCTTCAACGGCGCCAGCGGCTACTCCTTCCTGGTGTTCAACCTGTTGTGCGCCCCCTGCTTTGCCGCCATCGGCGCCATCAAGCGGGAGATGAACAACACCCGCTGGACCTGGTTCGCCATCGGCTATGAGTGCTGCTTTGCCTATCTGGTGGCCCTGTGCGTCTATCAGCTCGCCAGCCTGTTTATGGGCAGCGGCAATATCCTGGGCGTCATCGTCTCCGCGGCCATCGTGGCGGGTATGCTGTACCTGCTCTTCCGCCCCTACAAAGAGGCCACCAAGCTGACTGCCAACGTCAGGGTCAAGTAAGGAAGAACCCGTTTGAAAGGAAGTGAACGTCATGCTGTTGTGGCTGAGCGCCAACTGGGGCACTCTTCTGGTGGCCGCCCTGCTGACGGCTGTCATCATCGCCATTGTCCGGAAGATCGTCAGCGACAAGCGAGTCGGACGTCACGCCTGCGGCGGCTCCTGCGGCGGAAGCTGCGGCAGCTGCGCCGGCTGCAGCGCCTGTCACCGGGCGTAGCATTTCATCAATACAAGCCTAGGAGGCGGACCGCAGAGCGGTCCGCCTCCTACCTTTACTTCTGCCGCTCCAGGTCGTCCTTGCCCAGTTTCATCTGCCGCCAGGGCCGGGGCAGTCCCGGCCCGATCAGGGGAAAGAGATGGTCTCCGTCCGAGGTGGGCTGGATGTTGTAGGTGCCGTACTTATTGACCATGTCGAAGCGGCCGTCCGGGTCGCCGGGAAAGGCGTTGACCTCCGGCGTGCCGTCATAGGGCATCCCTTTTTTCATGGATCTTCACCTCCCCGGTTAGTATGCGCAGTCCGGCGGCAAAAAACATTTTCTTTCCCGGCGAAAAGCGCAGATTGTCCTTGCTTTTTCCCCGGGCCTGTGATACGATAAGAATCCAAAAAAACTGTTTATTAATATATTGTATCGCAAAGTAAACAGGGTCGGATGATTGGTCCGGGAGAGACCGCGCCGCGGCGCGGCACCGAAGGGGATCGCAAAAACTCTCAGGTAAAAGGATCGGGCCATGACGACACTCCGGAGAGCGCGGTTTTCCCCGCGCACCAAAGGGGCAACCTGCCGCAAGGGCGGGGAATCTCTCAGGTATATGACGGAGGCGCAAAGCCTTTTCGCGGGGTTTTGCGCCTCTTTTTGTATGCTGATCGCCGGATCGGTCCGGCGGCGCAGATAGATCACAAACTGGAATGAAAGGTTGGAAACGAAAATATGAGTGAACTCAAACGCACCCAGCTCTACGATGTCCATGTGGCGGCAGGTGCCACCATGGTGGACTTCGGCGGATGGGACATGCCCGTCCAGTACCCCACCGGCATTGTCGCCGAGCACCTGTATACCCGTCACTTCTGCTCCCTGTTCGACGTGTCCCACATGGGCCGTCTGCTGATCGACGGCCCCGATCGCGTGGCCTTCCTGCAGCACGTGCTGACCAGCAATGTCAACGCCCTGGATCTGAATATGGCCCAGTACTGCATCATCCCCGCCGAGGATGGCAGCGCCGTGGACGACGCCTACCTCTATCGCTATGAAGAGGAGCGCTTCCTGCTGGTGGTCAACGCCGCCAACACCGAGAAGGACCTCAAGCACCTGATGGCCATTGTCAAGGATTATGACTGCACCATCACCGATATCACCGCCGACTGGGCCTCCATCGCTGTTCAAGGCCCCAAGAGCAAGGAGCTGCTCATGGTTCTCTCCGGCGGCCAGGCCATCACCGAGCCCATGAAGAACTCTCTGAACACCCTGGAGCTCGAGGGTCATCGCGTCCGCGTGGCCATGACCGGCTACACCGGCGAGCCTCTGGGCTATGAGGTGTTCGTCCCCTCCGCCGACGCCGCCTGGCTGTGGAACCGCCTGATCGAGCTGGGCGCCAAGCCCGCCGGTCTGGGTGCCCGCGACACCCTGCGTCTGGAGGCCGGTATGCCTCTGTACGGCCATGAGATGGGCGTGGATCCCGATGGCGTCCCCATGCCGATCTTCGCCGTGTCCCTGGCCAAGTTCGCCGTCAGCTTCTCCGAGCAGAAGGGCAACTTCGTCGGCCGCGCTCCTCTGGAAAAGCAGAGCGAGGCCTTCAAGCGCATCCAGAACCGCGACTTCTCCGATCTCCATGACCTGCCCAAGGTCATCAAGCCCATCGTCCTGCTGGACCGCGGCGTCATGCGCGCCGGCATGCCCATCTATCGCGGCGACGAGCAGATCGGCTGGGTCACCAGCGGCACCATGGTGCCCTACTACCGCGCCGAGGGTGAGGGTCTGGAGACCGTCATCACCGACGAGGTGGCCAAGCGCGCCATCGGCACCTGCTACATCGCCAGCGACGTCCTGGTGGACGACGTGGTGGAGGTGGACATCCGCGGCAAGCGTCTCAAGGCCGCCATCCCCGCCCGCCACATGAGCGTCACCGCACCTCCCTATGCCCGCCCCCTGATCTACGGTGTGGAGCTGGCTGAGCGTGAGGTCAGCACCGAGGATCGTCCCGTCCGGGCGCTGGAGCTGCTGAAGAAGGCCGAGGAGAACCACATCTGGCGCCAGAAGCAGTGCATCAACCTGATCCCCTCCGAGAA
>CADBKB010000159.1 GCA_902795095.1 Oscillospiraceae bacterium | reverse complement strand
GGGACGGTCCTTTTTCATCTGCACCGGCACCGTGTAGACCTCCGCCGCGCCGAGGGTGCGCAGCGCCTCAACGGCAAAGCCGATAGCCTCGGCGGTCATGTCGTCCACGTTGCACTCGAGCTTATAGCGCTCCTCGCGCTCGCCGTCGCTCTCGGCGAGGAAGGCACGCACACAGTTGGCCATGGGGAAGTCCTTTTTGCCCATACCGTAGCCAATCTTCTCGATGCGCAGCGCGGGCATATCGCCGAATTCCCGGACGAAGTGCTTCAGGAGCGCCGCGCCCGTGGGGGTGCACAGCTCCCCCTGCACCGCGCCGCCGTAGATCGGGATGCCCGTGAGCAGCCGCGCCGTGGCCGGGGCCGGAACGGGCAGGATGCCGTGGGCGCATTTGACCTGACCGCTGCCCACGTGGACGGGCGTCGCCGTCACGCGGTCGGGGGAGAGCTTGCGCATCAGGTAAGTAAAGGCCGTCACGTCTGCGATGGCGTCCATGGAACCGACCTCGTGAAAATGGATCTCGTCCATGCTCACGCCATGAACGGAGCTCTCGGCCTCGGCAATGCTGTCGTAGACCGCGAGGACTTCCTTTTTGACCTCCTCAGAAGTCTGCAGACCGTTTACGATCGCCGCCACGTCGGTGGGGGAGCGGTGGGCGTGATGATGGTGCCCGTGGTCGTGGTCATGGTCGTGCTCGTGATGATGGTCATGATCATGGTGATGTTCATGGTCATGCTCGTGATGGTGCTCGTCACCCTCTTCCTCGCCGTGGACGAGAACGTGCATGTGCGTACCGACCACGCCGCACTTTTCCTCCGCATGGGCTTCATAGACCACCCCGGGGATGCCCAGAGCGTTGAGTTCCTTTAATATGGCCTCCCGGTCGTCGAAGAGCTCCAGCAGGCTGGCCGAGAGCATGTCGCCGGCTGCCCCCATCGAGCAGTCAAAATGCAGGATCTTCACTTCTTACCTCCCCATATGGTTGATCCGGCTGGCCAGGAAGCCCGCGCCGAAGCCGTTGTCGATGTTCACCACGCTCACGCCGCTGGCGCAGGAGTTGAGCATGCTCAGCAGCGCCGACAGTCCGCCGAAGTTGGCCCCGTAGCCCACGCTGGTGGGTACGGCGATCACCGGGCAGTCCACCAGCCCGCCCAGCACGCTGGCCAGCGCTCCTTCCATCCCGGCGATGGCGATGAGCACGCTGGCCTCCATGATCTGGGGAAGCCGCGCCTGCAGCCGATGCAGCCCGGCCACGCCCACGTCGTAGATCCGCTCGACCGTGTTGCCCAGCGCCTCGGCGGTCAGCGCGGCCTCCTCGGCTACGGGAATGTCGCTGGTGCCGCCGGTGGCCACCACGATCTTGCCCAACCCGTCCGGGGCGGGGAAGGAGCCAAGTACGCCGATGCGGGCGTTCGCATGGTACTCCAGTGGGAACTGCTCCGCCAGTGCCGCGGCCTTTTGGGCGTCGAGGCGCGTCACCAGCACGGTCTTGTCGCCGTGGGCGCGCATGGCCGAGAGGATCCCCGCGATCTGCTCAGCGGTCTTGCCCTCGCCGTAGATGACCTCGGCCGCCCCCTGGCGCAGGGTGCGGTGGTGGTCCACCTTGGCGTAGCCCAGATCCTCAAAGGGCGCGAGCTTGAGTTTGAGCAGCGCTTCGTCCACCGTGAGTGCGCCGCTTTGTACCTGTTGAAGAATATCTTTCGTCTCGTTCAAAATATCACCGCTTTCGGAAATTCAATCGGGGAAAAGGAGGCGGAACCGACACTCGGAGGCTCCGGAGAGGATCGTGGTTATTGTTTCGACTCGGAGATCGGGTTTTTTCCAGATCGTCTGCGCCACATACAGGATGCTCTGGCGCGAGCATTCGCACAGGCAGGGGCTGCTGACGCCCATCGCGGTGTGGAGGTCGCACCCGCAGACAGGAAACACGATCTCGTATTCCTTTCCCGGCACGATGACCTCTCCGCGGACGTCGCCGGTCTGGTTCAGATTGCGGTAAAAAGCATCCCGGTCACCGCCGACGGCACTGTCCTCTATGACAACGGTGCAGATGTCTCCGGTCTGCCCAACCACCTGGACCGGCCCGAAATCCGGGAAGCCATTGAGAATGGATCCGGAGAAAGTATACGGCGTTCCGACACCTTTCAGCTGAACACCTTCTATTACGCACTTCAACTGGATGACGGAACCATCCTGCGCACCTCGACCCAGGCCAGCTCCATCTCCAACGTTTTTGTCCAGTCACTCCCCGTCGTGTTCTCGATCAGCCTGATCTTTCTGGTGATCTGCATCCTTCTCGGACATTTCCTGACCATCCAGCTTCTCAGGCCTCTGGACCAAATGGCAGAACGTCTGGACAGCCCGATCAACGAACCGGTCTACCGGGAACTGCAGCCCTTTGCAGACAAGATCCGATCCCAGCATGAAAACATCCTGGAAGCGGCCTCCATGCGTCAGGATTTCACCGCCAATGTGTCCCATGAACTCAAAACCCCCCTGACAGCCATCTCCGGCTATGCGGAACTTCTCGAGAACAATATGGTCGCCCCTGATCAAGTGACCCATGTAGCCGAACAGATCCGCCATAATTCCGACCGCCTGCTCTCTCTGATCAACGACATCATCCGTCTGTCGGAACTCGACCACAAAGAACTCCCCCGAAAATTCACAGCCATGGATCTGGCACCCCTGGCTGAAGAATGCTGCAGAAATCTCTCCGTCAGCGCCCGGGCCCACCACCTCTCCCTGGCCTGCAATGGAGAACCTGCCCTGCTCTCGGGAGACCGGGACCTGCTCAAAGAACTCATCGAGAACCTCATCCAGAATGCCATCCAGTACAATCGCGAAAACGGCTCCATCCTGGTCCGGACCGGCCAGAAGGAGGACCATCCCTTCCTCTCTATACAGGACACCGGCATCGGCAT
>CADBKB010000158.1 GCA_902795095.1 Oscillospiraceae bacterium | reverse complement strand
CCCTTCCAGGATCTGATGGCGGGCCGGATCATCACCTTCCAGATGATGCTGCGCGACGAGCCCGGCTGTCTTTCCGCTCTACTGTCCATTTTTGCTCTATTTGGCGCAAATATACTGACCATCAACCAGACCATCCCCTCCAACGGCTGCGCCAGCGTGACGGTCTCGGCGGAGACCACGGCCCTGGAGTGCACCGTGGAGGAGCTTCTGCGCCATATTTCTGACGTCAAGGGCGTCCTCCGCGCGGACATTCTGGCGGGATAAGCCGCTCAGATGCGATCCGCCCCTGCGCCGGCGCTCCTGCCCGTAGGGAGGCATCCCCAGATGCCTCCGTTGAGAACCACCGACACCCTGCGGGCCAAATCGGCGCGCTCGGCGGGGTGAGGACACCCCGCCCTACGGTGTTCCGTTGATGCACAGCGGCGGCCGGGATCCGGCTGCCCTGGGCCCGCATCCGAATCCCCTGCGCCGGCGCTGCTGCCCGTAGGGAGGCATCCCCAGATGCCTCCGTTGAGAACCACCGACACCCTGCGGGCCAAATCGGCGCGCACAGCGGGGTGAGGATACCCCGCCCTACGGTGTTCCGTTGATGCACATCGGCGGGCGGGGTCCTTACAGCATATGAACCTGGAGCGGGTTGCTGCACCCGCTCTTTTTTGCTGCAAATCTTCATCAAATCTTAATCCCGCCCCATCTTTCTTCTTAATGTCCGGCTGTGGTATGATGTAGCCGTAAGGACCGGTTCCCACGAAAGGAAGGACACTATGCCCAACATTCTGATCTGCGACGACGAGCGCGACATCGTAAGCGCCCTGAAAATCTATCTCTCCGACCCGGACTACACCCTCTTCGAGGCCTATAACGGGCAGCAGGCGGTGCAGATCGCGGCGCGGGAGGAGATCCACCTCGTTTTGATGGATATCATGATGCCCGGCCTGGACGGCATTTCCGCCATGGCCCGCATCCGCGAGCGCAGCAACATCCCCGTCATCCTGCTCACCGCCAAGAGCGAGGACAGCGACAAGATCCTCGGCCTCAACTGCGGCGCCGACGATTACATCACCAAGCCCTTCAACCCCCTGGAGGTCACGGCCCGGGTGCGCTCGGCGCTCCGGCGCTATCTGCGCCTGGGCGGCGGGACGGCCCTGCCGGAGTGCCTCACCGTGGGCCCCATCGAGCTGAACGACGCGGCCAAGGCCGTCCGGGTGGACGGGGAGCCGGCGGCGCTGACCCGCACGGAGTATGAGATCCTCAAGCTCTTTATGACAAATCCCGGCCGGGTCTTCTCCCCGGCGGAAATCTACGAGCGGGTCTGGCATGAGCGCGCCCGCGGCGCCGACAACACCGTGGCCGTCCACATCCGCCACCTGCGGGAGAAGATCGAGCTGGATCCGGCGCAGCCGCGGTACCTCAAGGTCGTCTTCGGACAGGGCTATATACTCGAACAAGGGAGACAGCTATGAAATTCTTTTACAAAACCGGCGGGAAGACCCTCGCCTTCATTGCCTGCATCCTCTGCGCCGCCGTCGCCCTGGCGGCGGGCGTCGGCGCGGGGATCATGCTGAGCGAAAACTATTATACCCGCTCGGAGCGGGCAGTCTATGATGACGCGATCCGCGGCAATCTCATCGCCGACGGCGACCGGGCGATCTGGGAGGCGGAGGATTCCGGCTTCTGCCCGGTGCTGCTGAGCGACCGGGGCAATCTCAGATTCATGATCCTGGACGAAAACGGCAAACCCGTTGCCATCTCCCGCGGGGCGAAGGACGCCCAGCTCGGCTACGATCCGGACAGCTATTCCCGACGCCTGGAATACCTTGTGCTGAAAAATCCAGAGGGCCGGATTGTGAGCACCGAATACCGCGGCGACGGTTTCCGCCGGGCCATGGAGGACGAGCCGGAGCTGGCGGAGCACTTTAAGGATCATGTAAGCTATACGGTCTGCTTCCAGCTCCGCAGCCCCTTCACGGCGAACGACGCCTATGCCGTAACAGCCACCTGGGTGCACATCGTCTATGCTCTGCGCTGGTGGATCTTCGTCATCGCGCTGGCGGCGCTGATCCTGGCCGTCTGGCTCTTCGTGATCCTGATGCGGGCGGCCGGCCGGGCGCCCGACGGCAGCCTTCGGGCGGGGCCCCTGGACAAGGTCCCCTTCGATCTTCTGCTAGCCCTATGCCTGCTGGGCGCGGCGCTGCTTTTCACCCTTGTATGGGAAATCCACGACGACCTGACGCAGAATGTGTTCGGCTGTATCGGCCTCGGGGCCCTGGCCTGCGTCGGCCTCGGCCTGTGCATGAGCTTCGCCGGCCGGGTGAAGCGGAACGCGCTGTGGAGAAACACCCTCATTTATCGCATTTTGCGCGGGCTCTGGAAGCTCATCGGCAAGCTGCCGCTGATCTGGCGCACGGCGCTGATCGTGCTGGGCGTGTGCCTGTTTGAGATCCTGGCCATCGGGCTTTCCAACGGCGAGACGGACAATCTGCTGATTTGCTGGTTTTTTGAAAAGCTCATTCTGGTGCCGGCGGTGCTGTACCTGGCCCTGGGTCTGCGGAAGCTCCAGGCCGGCGGCGCGGCCCTGGCGGCGGGGGATCTGAGTTACCAGACGGACACCAAGGGCCTTGTCTGGGCGCTGAAAACCCACGGCGAGAACCTCAATTCCATCGCTGTGGGCATGAACCGGGCGGTGGAGGAACGGCTGAAGAGCGAGCGGATGAAGACCGAGCTCATCACCAACGTGTCCCACGATCTCAAGACGCCCCTGACCTCGATTCTGAACTATTCCGGCCTGATCGCCGCGGAGCCCTGCGAGAATGAGAAGATCACGGAATACGCCCGGGTGCTCACCCGGCAGTCCGAGCGGCTGACCCGTCTGATCGACGATCTGGTGGAGGCGTCCAAGGCCTCCACGGGCAATCTGGATGTGCTG
>CADBKB010000157.1 GCA_902795095.1 Oscillospiraceae bacterium | reverse complement strand
CCGCTTCCGCCGCACCCGTAGGGCGGCCAGACCCCTGGCCGCCGCAAAATGACGCCCTTCATTTCTGTTAGGAGAAGCCCATGAGCATAGATTATACCGCAAATTTTGACGCGCCGCTGGTGACCACCAGCCTGACGCCAAACGACGAGGGGGAATTCTCCCTGCGTCCGCGCACCCTGGCCGACTATACCGGCCAGGAGAAAGCCAAGAACAACTTATCTATTTATATTGAGGCCGCCCGCCGCCGGGGCGAGCCCCTGGACCATGTGCTGCTCTACGGCCCGCCGGGCCTGGGCAAGACCACCCTGGCCGGGGTCATTGCCAACGAGATGGGGGTCAACATCCGCATCACCTCCGGCCCCGCCATCGAGAAGGCCGGCGACCTGGCGGCCCTGCTGACCAATCTGAACGCCGGCGACATCCTGTTCATCGACGAGATCCACCGGCTCAACCGGGCGGTGGAGGAGATCCTGTATCCCGCCATGGAGGATTTCGCCATCGACATCATCGTGGGCAAGGGCCCCTCGGCCAACTCCATCCGCCTGGATCTGCCCCGGTTCACCCTGATCGGCGCCACCACCCGGGCAGGGCAGCTATCCAGCCCCCTGCGCGACCGCTTCGGCGTGTCCCTGCGGCTGGAGCTCTACACGCCGGAGGAGCTGGCCCGCATCGTCAAGCGCTCGGCCGCCCTGATGCAGGTGGAGATCGATCCCGACGGCGCCATGGAGATCGCCTCCCGCAGCCGCGGCACCCCCCGCATCGCCAACCGGATGCTGCGCCGGGTGCGGGATTTCGCCCAGGTCTGCCACGAGGGCGTCATCACCAAGCAGGCCGCGGACCATGCCCTGTCCCGGCTGGAGATCGACCGCCTGGGCCTGGATCCCACCGACCGGAAAATGCTCGAGACCATCATTCGCACCTACGGCGGCGGACCGGTGGGCCTGGAGACCCTGGCGGCCACCGTGGGCGAGGAGGCGGTCACGCTGGAGGACGTGTATGAACCTTACCTCATGCAGCTGGGCTTCCTCACCCGCACCCCCCGGGGCCGCTGCGTCACTCCCCTGGCCTGCGAGCATCTCGGCATCGAATGGAACGAAAACGGGCAGATGCGTTTTTGAAAGCCGCATACCCGCCCGCGGATACTGTATATGATTGTCGAAACCGTCTAAATCTCAGCATTTTCTTAAAAAATTTTTAGGAAACTATTGACAAATTCAAGAATAATTCATATAATCCATTTGGTTGGGTATCTTTGAGTAATCATGTTGCCCGGCTCCAATACAGCGACTGCGGCCAAGGGCCGTTCGCATATACCCTGCGGATTTGAATTTTCGTTCTTTTTCTGGGGCAACATCATTATCCAAAAGAGAGGTAAACCAAATGTACGAGGACAAGACTTTAGTATGTGTCGAATGCGGCGAAGAATTCATTTTCTCTGCCGGAGATCAGGAATTCTACGCAGAGCGCGGCTTCCAGAATGAGCCGAAGCGCTGCAAGGCTTGCCGTGATGCACGCAAAAATGCTGCCCGGGGCCCCAGAGAATTCTTCACTGCCGTTTGCGCTGAGTGCGGCGGCGAGGCGAGAGTACCCTTCGAGCCCAAGTCCGACAAGCCCGTGTACTGCAGCGAGTGCTTCGCCAAGAGAAGAGCCCGCGGCGAGTAATTCCGGCAAAATAAAGTCGAAAAACGCCCTCTCAAATCCGAGAGGGCGTTTTTTTATCGCAGCATAAGGGCCGGTCCTGCGAGTTGACAGAGCAATTATGCAATGATAGGATACGGGTGCAGCGCAGGCGGGCGCGGGAGAACACGGGGCTTGTTATGCTGCTTCAAAGAGCTCGTCGAGCGTGCCGAATTCGTAGCCCGCGGCTTCCCATTTTGTCAGAAGCTCGTCGAGGATCTCGCCGTTGGTCTTCGAGGTGCTGTGCAGCAGCACCACGGCCCCGTTGTGGATCCGCGGCAGGAGCTTGGCAAACGCCTCCTCCTTTGTGGGCTGGGCGTCATTGTTCCAGTCCACATAGGCCAGGGACCAGAACACCGTCCGGTAGCCCAGGGCCTTGGCCCGGCGCAGGTTCTCCTCGGAGTAGATCCCCTGGGGCGGGCGGTAGTATTTTTGCATGGGCTCGCCGGTGATCTCCTCGTATTTTGCCGCCACATCCTCCAGCTCCTTTGCAAAGGCCGCCGGATCGGCGATGCCGGACATGTCGTAGTGGTGCCAGGTGTGGTTGCCCACGATGTGGCCCTCGTTCGCCATCCGCTGCACCAGCGCCGGATTCTGCTCCAGATAATTGCCCACCAGGAAAAACGCCGCGGGAGCATGGTGCTTTGCCAGAGCGTCGAGGATGGCTTCGGTGGCGCCGTTCTCATAGCCGGCGTCGAAGGTCAGATAGATGCGCTTGCGGCCCTCGTCGCCGAGATAGACCGCGTCGTATTTTGCCAGGGCCTGCTTCGGCGCGTTGCCCGTGGGGGCCCGGCCGTCTTCGGAGAAATGCAGGCCCCAGGCGCCCGTGGGGATGGCGGCGATGCTCCTGGCGCAGAGGATCACCAGCGCCAGCATGCACAGCGCGGTGCCCCAGCCGAGGGCACGCAGTACAGAATTTTTCATAATCCGCCTCCTGTAAAACCGTTTGTTTTCATTGTATGCCGAAACGCTGCGGGTTATTCATTTTTTGCCCGATCCCTTTTTTTCATAATGCCGCCGTCCCCCGGCATAGGCTTTGCCGGGTGGTTATTTTGAAGAAACCGTTTTTCCTGTCCTTTCTTGCCGCGGCGGCGCTGGGCACTGCGGGGCATTTTCTCTATGCGCTGTGGCCCAACGCCCTGACGGCGCTGATCGCGCCGGTGAACGAGAGCGTGTGGGAGCATCTGAAGCTGCTGTTTTTTCCGCCGCTATTCGTATTTCTGACCGTCAGCCTGCGCACGAAGGCGCCCCGGC
>CADBKB010000156.1 GCA_902795095.1 Oscillospiraceae bacterium | reverse complement strand
AAGGACTTCGTCATCGCCGGCGACATCGGCTGCTACACCCTGGGCGGCTCCGCCCCCCTGAACGCGCTGGACAGCTGCGTCTGCATGGGCGGCGGCTTCACCGTTGCCATGGGTATGGCCAAGGCCTTCGAGATGTCCGGCCAGACCGACAAAAAGGTCTTCGGCGTCATGGGCGACTCCACCTTCTTCCACAGCGGCATGACCGGTGCCGCGGAAATTATCTACAACAAGGGCAACGTGATCCCCATCGTGCTGGATAACTCCATCACCGGCATGACCGGCCACCAGGACAACCCCGGCAGCGGCTTCACCCTTCAGGGCGACATCGCCGAGAGCCTGAAGATCGAGGACATTCTCCGCTCCTATGGCTACAAGAACGTGATCATCGTGGACCCCCAGGATTTGACCGCCATGGAGCAGGCTGTCCAGGACGCGCTGGCCTCCACCGAGCCGGCGGCCATCATCACCCGCCGTCCCTGCCTGCTGATCAAGCGCATCAAGCACGATATCGGCAAGTGCGTGGTGGACACCGACAAGTGCATCGGCTGTAAGCGGTGTCTTGGCGTGGGCTGCCCCGCCATCATTGTGGAGAACAAGAAGGCCCGGATCGACCGGGATCAGTGCGTAGGCTGCACGGTCTGCGCCCAGGTCTGCCCCATGGGGGCCATTTCCAGAGAGGAGAAGTGAGCCATGACAAAGAGTAAGAGCGCGCTGTTGGTCGGCGTAGGCGGTCAGGGCGCCATCCTCACCGCAAAAGTATTGGTCAACGGTCTCATGAAGGCCGGTTACGACGTGAAAATGTCCGAGGTCCACGGCATGAGCCAGCGGGGCGGCAGTGTTTCCACCCAGGTCCACTGGGGCGAGAAGGTCAACTCCCCTGTCATCGGCAAGGGCGCCGCGGATATCATCGTGGCCTTTGAGAAGATGGAGGCCGTCCGCTATGCCGACTATCTGAAGCCGGACGGCGTGGTGGTCATCAACGACTATGAGATGGCCTCCTCCAGCATTGCCGCGGGCCTGTGCCAGTATCCCGAGGGCTGCCTGGAAGCTATGGAGAAGAACTTCCGCTGCCACGTGTTGAAGGCCGAGGAGATTGCCCATCAGCTGGGCAGCGCCAAGTGCATGAACATCGTCCTCTTCGGCAGCATGGTCAAGGCCCTGCACATGGAGGATATCGTGGACTGGGAATCCGTCATCGCCGAGACGGTGCCGCCCAAGTTCCGCGAGCTGAACCTGAAGGCCTACCGCGCCGGTTATGACGCGGTGGAGCGGTGAGGGGTAGGGCCATGCTGAAAGATTTCAAGGCCCTGCGCGAGCGGGTGAGCTCCGGCGCGCCCAAGACTGTGGCTGTGGCCTGCGCCCACGATGCCCACACCCTGGAGGCGGTGCTTCACGCCGCCGCGGAGGGCATCCTCCGCTACATTCTGGTGGGCCACAAGGATGACATCATCCGCATCGGCCATGAGCTGGGTCACACCATTTCCGAAGATACCATCATCGATGCCGACACTGATGAGGACTGCGCCCGCATCGCAGTGGGCCTGATCCGCTGCGGCAAAGCCGACTTCCTGCAGAAGGGCTATATGCAGACCGCCACCATCCTCAAGGCAGTGGTCAACAAACAGACCGGCATCGGCACCGGCGGCATCATCTCCCACACCGCCATCATCGAGATCCCCGGCTACCACAAGCTGCTGGGCGTGGCCGACGGCGGTATGATCCCTCACCCGGATCTGGAGCAGAAGAAGGGCATCCTGCGCAACGCGGTGGAGGCCTTCCGGGCCCTGGGCTATGACAAGCCGTTGGTCGCCGCCGTCTGCGCCGCTGAGACCGTCAGTCCCAAGATCCAGGAGACGGTGGACGCCGCCGCTCTCAAGGAGGCCGCTCTGGCCGGCGAGTTCGGCAGCTGTGCCGTGGAGGGCCCCATCTCCCTGGACCTGGCCATGGACAAGGCCTCCTGCGAGATCAAGCACTACGACAGCCCTGTCAGCGGAAACACCGACATTCTGCTGGTGCCCTACATGGCCGTTGGCAACATCTTCGTCAAGGGACTGCTGCTCTTCGGCGGCACGAGGATGGTGGGTGTCGTCACCGGCGCCAAGTGCCCCATCGTGCTCACAAGCCGCGGCTCCTCCCCGATGGAGAAGTATCTCTCGATCGTGATCGCTTCCGCCGCCGCCAAATGATAAGGAGAAGAACATGGAAAAGCTTCTGATCATCAACCCGGGCTCCACGTCCACAAAAATTGCCGTTTTCGAGGACGAGACTCCGCTTTTCACCGAATCCATTGTCCACACGCCCGAGGAGCTCGCGCCCTTTGAGCATGTGGCCGAGCAGTACGAGTTCCGCAAGGAGTTGATCGTCAAGACGCTCGGAAACCACGGCGTCGCGCTCGACAGCCTGACCGGCATCGTCTCGCGCGGCGGTCTGCTGACCCCGATCCGCGCCGGCGCCTACGAGGTCAACGACGACATGGTCTGGCAGCTCAAGAACCGCCCGCAGAACGAACACGCCTCGAACGTCGGCGCGATGATCGCCCGCGCGCTGAGCGTGGAATACGGCATCCCCGCCTTTATCTACGACGGCATCACGGTCGACGAGCTCGATCCGATCAACAAGATCACCGGTCTGCCGATCTTCCGCCGCAAGGGCATGGGCCACAATCTCAACACCCGCGCGGCCGCCATGCGCTATGCGCGTGAGAGCGGCAAGAGCTATCAGGACATCACCGTGATCGTCGCCCACCTCGGCGGCGGCATTTCGGTGAACCTGCACCACGAGGGCCGCATTGTGGACTTCATCAACGACGAGGAGGGCCCCTTCTCCCCCGAGCGCTCGGGCGGGCTGCCGATGTTCGACGTGATCAAAATGTGCTATGACGGTGAGCACAACTACAACTCCATGATGAAGATGGTCAAGCGCCAGGGCGGTCTGATGGCCCATCTCGGCACCACCGAC
>CADBKB010000155.1 GCA_902795095.1 Oscillospiraceae bacterium | reverse complement strand
ATCCTGCGTATGATCATCAAGCTGACTCCGGTCAGTCTTGAGATTTGCCGCAAAGAAAGATGCTCTTTTCTGAGCTTTTGAATTGCCTTTTCCCGGTTCGCTGGCGGAAGGAGGGGGCGGTTCTGTGTCTTTATCTGTCAAGACAGAGAATCGTCCCCCGGTCGGATGGGATCAGTTCATTTTTAGCTTTCTGCCGACGATTTCGCCGTCTTGGAGGTAGACGCGTAGGACGCGGCGGGAGACGGCGCAGGTGAGCTCGTAGGGGATGGTGGAGGCCATCTCGGCCATATCGTCGATGTCGGCGCGCTCGCCGAAGAGCTCCACCTCGTCGCCCACGCCCACGCCGGGCAGATCTGTCAGGTCGATCATGCACATGTCCATGCAGATGCGGCCGCGGATGGGAGCGGGGCCGTCCTTGGTGACGACGCTGTAGCGGTTGGACAGGATGCGGAACAGGCCGTCGGCATAGCCGATGGGCAGCACGCCGATGCGCACGTCCCGCTCGGCCTCATAGAGCCGGCCGTAGCTGACGGTGGTGCCCGCGGCGTAGTGCTTCACGGCGCCCACCACACTCTTGAGCCGCATGACGGGCCGCAAGCCCAGCTCCTTGGCATAGGGACCGTAGCCGTAGAGCAGCAGACCGGGACGGACCATGTCCATCCAGGCGGTGCGCCAGCGGGCCACGGCGCCGGTGTTGGAGCAGTGACGCAGACGGAACCGGTGGCCGCCGGACTCCACCGCCACGATGGTCTTGCGGAAGCGGCGCAGCTGCAGCTCGGTATAGTCGTGGGACTCGGAATCCTCCTCGTCGGAGACGGCGAAGTGGGTGAACACACCCTCGGCGTCCAGGTGGGGCATGGCGCACACCCGGCGCACCGCCGCCACGGTCTCGTCGAAGGCGTCCTCGGCGCAGACAAAGCCCAGACGGGACATGCCGGTATCCAGCTTGATGTGGACCTTCAGGGTGGCGCCGATGCGCGCCGCCTCGTCCTCATAGTCCCGGGCGGCCTGCTCGCTGGTCACGGCCTGGGTGATGTTGTTGGCGATGAGCATGGGGACCTGGTTGGCGGGGGTGTGACCCAGGATCAGGATGGGGCACCAGATGCCGTTGTAGCGGAGCTCCCGGGCTTCGTCCAGGCTCGAGACCGCCAGATAATCCACCCCCAGCTCCTGCAGGCGGCGGGAGACCTCCACGGCGCCGTGGCCGTAGGCGTCGGCCTTGACCACGCCCAGGAACCGGGTCTGCACCCGCTTTTTCAGGGTCTTATAGTTGTGCTCCAGGGCGGACAGGTCGATCTCCGCCCAGGTACGTTTCAGATCGGTATACATAATCTATTCCTCCCGGGATGATTGCAGGCCCCTTTGGGAAAAGGGGCCCAGGTGACTCAGTCGATATCGCGGACCACGGTCTCCGGCGGGGTATCCAGCCGGGTCGGGTCGCGCAGAACGCGGTGGAAGTATTTCAGGGCCTCGGCATAGTAGAAGCCGTCGACGATGCGCTCGTCGATGTTGAAGGTATAGTCGAGGTATTTCCGGTTCAGGACCTGGCCGTCCGCGGAAACCTCGGGCTGGCGGTACTTGGTGCCGAAGGCGCAGAACACGGGCATGTTGCCGAAATCGTACAGATGGTGGGTGATGGCGGGGATGCCCAGGCTGGCCATGGAGGTGAAGAAGACCGAGGCGTGGAAGGGGCTGACCTCCAGCAGGAAGCCGGGCAGCAGGTCAAAGTAATCCAGGGTCTTGAGCAGCCAGATGAGGAACTTCAGCAGCAGGCCGGGCACATAGTTGATGTAGCGGGCCACGTCGTCGAAGGTGGAGTTGAGGGGAGTATTATGTACCTCCTCCACGGCCGCGTGGAACTTCTCATACACGTCCATGGCGGTGTCCCGGGGGCTCAGGTGGAGCTTGATGATGGTATCCGGGGCCTCCTTGGTCATTTCCTTCTTGATGACCATGCAGAACTGGATGTCCTCGTCGCGGGAGTAGATGGTCTGGCCGGACAGGAAGCGGTTGGCGGCGGGATAGCGGGCGATGATGCGCACATAGGCCGCCAGGAAGACCTCGGTCATGCCGAAGCCCGTCAGGCCCTCCCTGCGCTTGGCGCGGATGTAGCGCTCGATCTCGCTGACCTCCACCCGGTCGCGCAGGGCGTTGGACGCGCCGTTGCGGTTGGGCATGATGTAGTTGCCCACCCGGGTGATGGGGTTGAGATCCCGGATGCGGCGGCCGTCCTTGCGGTCGCCGAAGGTGGGATGGTACTTCCCGTCGTTGTGCTCCCGCATGGCCAGCACGGCGAAGAAGACGCCCATGACCATCAGCACATCGTGCAGCAGGCAGAAGCCGCCCCACGGCCCGGCGGACCGGACGGCGTGCCGGACGTCGTATACCAGGAAGGAGGCGAAGACGGCCAGCGCCAGCAGCAGGGCGAAATGCAGCCGGGGATGCCGACCGCCCACCACGAGACGGTGGAGCAGCCACAGCGCCAGCAGCAGAACGCAGTACATGAGCGCATAGCGCAGGCGCATCGGCGACACGATGGCGCAGACGCCGAAATAGGCGGCCATCAGAAAGACGGCGCCGGAGGTTTTGTAGAAATGCTCCTGCCCGTCCAAAAGCATACGCAGGCAGAAGAGGATCGCAGCGACTGTCGGCAGCACGATCCGGAGCCACACCGTCGAGCTGTCCGCGCCTTTCTCGCAGACAAAGCAAATGCGGGCGATGACCGAGCCGATCAGAAGCAGCGCCGCGAACCATGTCAGCCAGGATTTGCGGCTGACGTAATAGCTCACTCGTTTACTCATGGACCCATTATAGCAACTCCGGTCCGCTTGTGCAATAAAAAAACCGCCCCACGGGGCGTTTTTGTCGGAAAAACGGGGCCGTTGCAAAATGCATTTTGCAACGGCCCCTTGCAAGATTTCCGGCAGTTTGCCGGAAATCTTTTTGATTGAACGCGAAGGGCGGGCCTTGCCC
>CADBKB010000154.1 GCA_902795095.1 Oscillospiraceae bacterium | reverse complement strand
CATCCGCAATAATAAGTAAGTAAAAGCCGCCGCGTATTGCACTACGCGGCGGCTTCTGTAGATCCGCTCACCGACAGGTGAAGGGCTCTGCGGAGCGCTCACTCCCTGTCCTTATTATATTCACTTCGTCGTTCCCTGTCAAGCGACATCAAAGGATTTATCATCATGTACGACATCATCATCATCGGCGCGGGACATGCCGGATGCGAGGCCGCGTTGGCGGCGGCCCGCATGGGGCAGGAGACCCTGCTTTTCACCCTCAATCTGGACGCGGTGGCTCTGATGGCCTGCAATCCCGCCATCGGCGGCACGGGCAAGGGTCATCTGGTGCGGGAGGTGGACGCCCTGGGCGGCGAAATGGGCCGCGCCATCGACGACACCACCCTGCAAAGCCGCATGCTGAACCGCAGCAAAGGGCCGGCGGTGCATTCGCTCCGCGCCCAGGCGGACAAGCGGCAATATCAAAAGCGTATGAAGCGCGCCCTGTTCAGTCAGGAGCATCTGACCGTACGCCAGGGCGAGGTGGTCAAAATCGAGACGGTCAACGGCCGCGTCACCGGTGTGGTCACCGCCACCGGCGATCATATTTCCTGCCGGGCCTGCGTGGTGTGCACCGGCGTGTACCTCCACGGGCGCATCTACATCGGCGAGGCCCAATGGGATGGCGGCCCCCAGGGGCTGCTGCCCGCCAACGGGCTGACCAGCAGCCTTGTGGACCTGGGCTTTTCCATCCGCCGGTTCAAGACCGGCACCCCCGCCCGGGTGGACGCCCGCAGCATTGATTTTTCTGCGCTGGAGCCTCAGCCCGGCGACGAGCCCCCCGTGCCCTTCTCCTTCCTGACGGATCACAAAATCGAGAACCGCATGGACTGCTACCTGACCTACACCAATCCCCGCACCCACCAGATCATATTGGACAACCTGGACCGCGCGCCCATGTTCAACGGAGCCATCACCAGCACCGGCCCGCGGTATTGCCCCAGCATCGAGAGCAAGATCGTGCGCTTCGCGGACAAGGAGCGCCACCAGCTTTTCCTGGAGCCGGAGGGCTACAACGACGAGGAATGGTACGTGCAGGGCATGTCAAGCAGCCTGCCCGAGGACGTGCAGTGGGCCATGTACCGCACCATTCCCGGCCTGGAGCACTGCATTCTGACCCGTTTGGCCTATGCCATCGAATACGACTGCATCGACAGCCTGGCCCTGAGCCAAAGTCTGGGCGCCTTGCAGGTGGCGGGGCTTTACCTGGCGGGCCAGGTGAACGGCACCTCGGGCTATGAGGAGGCCGCCGCCCAGGGCATCCTGGCCGGTATCAACGCCGCTCTGTGCGTGCAGGAAAAGGCTGGCCATCAGGCTGGCCATCAGGAGGATTACCCGTCTCATATTGTCTGGATGCCTTCTTGTTCCATGGCCGAGAGGGCCTCCTTGTGGCCGTCGGCATCGACATAGGCGAGGCAGTCTTTGGGGACAATGACTTCAAAGCCGTCTCGCAGCAAGTCTTCCGCCGTATTCCGGACGCAGAATTCCGTTGCGATCCCGCAGACGATGACCTGTTTGACATCCATCAGGTGAAGGACCTCACCGAGGGTCTGTCCGGCGGCATTCTTCCCTTCGAATCCGCTGTACTGCTCCAGGTCCGGGTTTTCGCCCTTGAAGAACGAAAGCTCTTCGGAAGCATAGGGCGCCAGGGCTTCATGGATGTCGGCGCCGTGGGTGCCCTGTACGCAGTGCGGAGGCCAGGGGCCACCCTGCTGCGTGAACGAGCAGTGGTTCCGGGGATGATGGTCCCGGACGAAAAGGATCGGAAAAATGCTCCGGATGCCCGTATTGTCGGGATCCGTCTTCGCCGTCTCCTTGTCAATCAGGCGCAGGGTGCCTGCGACCGCCTTGTCGGCTTCCTGGCAGGCCATGGAGCCGTCGATGAAATCGTAGAGCATGTCTACGACGACAAGAGCACAGTCTTTCATGTCAGTCGATATTGAAGTTTTCGATATCTTTCACCAGTTTGCTGATGATCTGCATCTTGCAGTCATACAAGTCGTCGGAGATGTCCACCTTGTAATAGTGCGGATTGATCAGACGCCGCTCGCCGGGGGAGAAATGGTGCAGGTTGTCCTTGAAGAAGATCTTCTTCTGCTGGAGGGTGTGTTTCGGTGCGACGCGGACACCGTCCGCGATGGCCTGGTGCTGGAGCGGCCTGGCCTCATAGAAACCGGCCTCGAATGTCTTGTACTTGTAGGCGTCGTACTCATCGCGGACCGTGATGGTCTCGCCTTTCTGGATGGCAAGGTCCAGGGAATCCCCGCGCAGGCAGGTGACGTCGACCTTGAAGGCATAGCCGTCGATGTCGTTGCCCTTGGTGGAATCCAGGGCGCTGATGCGCCAGGTAATCTGGAAGCCGGGATTGATGAGCTTGATCTTGTCTTCGGAGCGCTTCAGGACAGGCTGGTCCCCGATCTGGACGAGTTTGTAGACATTGCCGAAGCAGGGGGCCGCCTTGGAAGTGGCGATGGCATCGCCGACACCGTAGCTGTCAATTCGGGCACCCTGGCGCTCCAGGTCGGTGATCAGGTACTCGTCCAGACCGTTGGTGGCGAAAATCTTGCATCCAAGCATGCCGTGTTCGTCCAGGATGCGGCGTACCTCCTGGGAAAGATAGGCAAGGTCACCGCTGTCGAGGCGGATACCGTAGCCGCCGGGGTAGCTGTCGTCGATCCCGTTTTCGCGGAAGGCCCGGATGGCATTCTTGATTCCGCACCTGAGGGTGTCATAGGTATCGATGAGCAGGATGATGTTCTCCCCGCGATGGGTACGGATATAGTCGCAGAAAGCCCGGTGCTCGCCCTCGACGGTGCTCCCGTAGGAGGTGACGAAGCTGTGGGCCATGGTACCGGTGGACGGAACGCCGTTGAACGCGCCGGTCAGGATGTTCGAGCAACTGGCGCAGCCGGCGATCTGGGCCGCCTTGCCGCCGTAGACGGCCGCCCAG
>CADBKB010000153.1 GCA_902795095.1 Oscillospiraceae bacterium | reverse complement strand
TGGAAAGAACATGAATCCCATCCGCCCGGAACTCCGTCCGGACGGGCGGCTGACGGAGGCAGGACAGAAAATAGACGGCGCCGATGACCGAGATGCAGAGCATGACCAGCATTAAGGCATTGACGCCGGCGTCACAGTCATTCCATCGGGTGAATGCTGCAACTGCTCCGTAAACCGTCAGGAATGAGAACATAACGCCCAAGCAAATATAAACTTCTTTCATCCCGCGGTATTTCATTTCCCGATCTATCTCCTTCAGATAAAGATATAAGACATGTTTGGGCAGATCCGGCAGTCTCCCCGCATTTTCAAGTCACCGCCAGGCCACAGCCTTCCCCTTGAGGGGAAGGCCTTCTCTCAACCAGCAGGGAACCGGCGACGCCAGGCAGCCGCGTGCGGAGGCGTCAGGGGACGCCTCCCTACGGTTTTCGAAGCATCAAAGCCCACGGCTCGGCCCATAGGTGCGCCAGTCGGCGAGATTGCGCTGCATAAGCTCCGGGGGATTGAGGCCGTAGGGGCAGCGGGAGGCGCACAGGCCGCAGCCGAGGCAGTCCTCGATCCGCTCCATCTTCTCGGTCCATTCCGGCGTATAGTACTGCTGCCAGGGGCTGCGGCGCAGGAGCATGTCCATGCGGGCGCAGTTGCGGATCTCAATGCCCACGGGGCAGGGCATGCAGTAGCCGCAGCTCCGGCAGAAGGTCCCGCTCAGGGCGGCCCGGTCGGCCTCAATGACGGCGCGGAGCTTGTCGTCCATGACCGGGTTCTCCTCGGCCACGGCCAGCCATTCGGCCAGCTCCTCCCGGCGCTGGATGCCCCAGATGGGCACCACGTTGTCATACTGGCCCATGAACGCATGGCAGGCCGCCGCGTTGGTCAGAAGCCCGCCCGCCAGTCCCTTCATGGCGATGAAGCCCATGTCAGCCTGCTTGCAGGCCTCCGCCAGAGCCAGATCCTCCGGCGCGGAGATATAGCTGAAGGGGAACTGCAGGGTCTCGTACAGGCCGGATTCGATGGCCTGCTTCGCCACGCTGAGGCGGTGGGCGGTGATGCCGACGTGGTTCGTCCAGCCCCGGCGTTTGGCCTCCAGGGCGCCCTGATAGGCCCCCTTCGGGTCGTCGGGATCGGGGAACTCGTCGGGATTGTGGAGCTGCAGCAGATCCACATGGTCCGTTTTCAGCATTTTCAGGCTGTTCTCCACATGGCGCAGCACCCCGTCATAGTCCGAAGCGCCGGACTTGGTGGCGATGACGATGTCGCCGCGCACATCCGCCAGGGCCAGGCCGAGCTTCTTCTCGCTGTCGGTGTAGGCGTTGGCGGTGTCGAAGAAGCGGATGCCGCCGTCGTAGGCCGCGCGCAGCAGGTCCACCGCCTCGTCCACCGTGCACCGCTGCAGGGGCAGACAGCCCATGGAGGGCTTCGTGACGGTCAGTTCCGTTTTGCCGAGTCTGAGATATTCCATGCGATCGCTTCCTTTCTTTTCCTTTGCTTCAGTATATCACGGCCGCAAACCCGGCGCAATACAAAAGCCGCCCGGGCGGGCGGCTTTTGTGTATCATTCGTTGATCAATTCCTCAAACACCGGCAGGCTGCGGCGGATCATGTCGTTGGACACGCAGTAGCAGATGCGGAAGTACTCCCGGCAGCCGAAGCTGGTGCCGGGGACGACCAGCAGATTCTTCTGCTTCGCCTTCTCCGAGAAGGCCTCGCTGTCGCCGTCCGGGGCCTGGATGAACAGGTAGAACGCGCCGTCGGGCTTGGCCATGTGATAGCCCATGCGGCTGAGCTCCCGGTACAGCAGGGTGCGGTTCTCGTCATAGGCGGCCAGATCGGGCATCTGCGTCACGCAACGGGCCACGACGCGCTGCAGCAGCGACGGCGGGCACACATGGCCGCAGATCCGGGCCGCGCCGGCCACGGCGCAGTAGAGGGCCTCAGCGTCGGCGCAGGCATCCGGCACCAGCACGTAGCCGATGCGCTCGCCGGGCAGGCTCAGGGACTTGGACCAGGAGTAGCACACCACGGTGTTCTCATAGATCGCGGGCACCCAGGGGGCCTGCACGCCGCCGTAGACCAGCTCGCGGTAGGGCTCGTCGGCGATCAGATAGACGGGATGGCCGAATTCCTCCCCCTTGGCGCGCAGGATCGCAGCCAGGCGCTCCAGGGTCTGCCGGGTGTAGACCACGCCGGAGGGGTTATTCGGGGAGTTGATGATGACGCCCTGGGTATTGGCGTTGACGGCGGCCTCCAGGGCTTCGAAGTTGATCTGGAAATGCTCCATATCCGGGGGCACCACGGTGAATTTCCCGCCGTTGGCCTCGGTGAAGGGGCGGTACTCCGGGAAGAAGGGGGCCACGGTGAGGATCTCGGCCTCCGGGCCGGTGATCAGCGCCTTGAGCACCGACACCAGCGCCGGGGCGGCGCCGCAGGTGAAGAACAGGTTCTCCGGCCGGACGCCGGCCTGAAAGCGCGCGTTGAGGTCGTCGGCCACGGCCTTTCTGACCCCGTCGTAGCCCGCGGCGGAGGTGTAGCCGTGGACCTGCAGGGTGTTCTCGTTCTCCACAATGTCGCGGATGGATTCATTCACCAGGGCCGGAGCCGGGATCGACGGGTTGCCCAGGGAATAGTCGAACACGTTCTCCTTCCCCACCGCCTTTGCCTGGCGCAGGCCGTACTCAAACAGCTCGCGGATACACGAGCGCATGGCGCCCAGCTCATACATCGTATTGTTCAGCATGTTTCTTCTCCTTCTCTATGTGGATTCAAATAATCAACCAGATAATCAATGGCTTCGCGGTAGCTGTCGAAGCCCTTGCCCTTGCAGGTGGTGAGGCACGCGAGGCCTGCGTAGGACACCGCCCGGAAGGGTTCCCGCGCGTCCACGTCGGACAGATGCACCTCCGCCGCGGGGAGCGACACCGCCTTGAGGGCGTCGAGGATGGCGACGCTGGTGTGGGTATAGGCGGCGGGGTTGATGACGATGGCGTCGAATT
>CADBKB010000152.1 GCA_902795095.1 Oscillospiraceae bacterium | reverse complement strand
GCATCTCTTTGATCTGTACGGCACACTGGTGGATATCCACACCGATAAGGAACGGCTCGACCTGTGGCAGGAACTGGCGGTGCTGTACGGCGAGGTCGGCGCGGTGTATGGGCTCCGTGAACTGTGGGAAGCCTACCGCCTGGCCTGTGTCCGGGAGGAGGCCGCTCTGCAGGTGGGCGACGGGCATGGACTTCGTGTACATTCACTCTGCCCTGTCGCCCAAAACCGGAGCCAGCGTGCCCAGCCTGCGCCGCGCGGCTGGACGGGATGGACCTGTGCCGGCTTGAAGGGCTGCTGGCGGGCAGAAGCGAAGTATGAGGAGCAGGGGAGGGCCGCTTGACGCGGTCCTCCCTTCGCGCTACAATAGAGACAGATAAAATCAACCCAAGGAGACGATGTTTTTACCATGGAAAAGAGAGAATTCAAGGCTGAGTCAAAGCGGCTGCTGGATCTGATGATCAACTCCATCTACACCCACAAGGAGATCTTCCTGCGGGAGATCATCTCCAATGCCTCGGACGCCATCGATAAGCTGTGTTACCTGAGCCTCACCGATGATAAGGTGGGCCTGAACCGGGACGATTTTGCTATCACCCTGACTCTGGACAAGGAAAACCGGACCCTGACCGTCAGCGACAACGGCATCGGCATGAGCGCCGAGGAGCTGGAGAACAACCTGGGCGTCATCGCCAACAGCGGCTCACTGAAGTTCCGCCAGGAGGTAGGAGAGGACAGCGAGACCGATATCATCGGCCAGTTCGGCGTGGGCTTCTACTCCGCCTTCATGGTGGCGGACCACATCACCGTCGTTACCCGCAAGTACGGTGAGGATCAGGCGTACCGTTGGGAGTCCTCCGGTGTGGACGGCTACACCATCGAGCCCTGTGAGAAAGAGACTGTCGGCACCGATATCATCATGCACATCAAGGAGGATGGCGAGGAGAAGGACGAGTACAGCCAGTATCTGCGGGAATACCCCCTCTACAAGCTGGTGAAGAAGTACAGCGACTATATCCGCTTCCCCATCAAGATGCTGATGCCCCACCCGGTGAAGAAGGAGGGTACCCCCGACGACAAGCCGGAGTATGAGGAGGTCTTTGAATACGAGGTCCTCAACTCCATGGTGCCCCTGTGGCAGCGGAAGAAGAGCGAGGTCAAGAAGGAGGAGTACGACGAGTTCTACCGCCAGCGCTTTGGCGAAGTGGCCCCGCCACAGTCGGTGATCACCGTGTCCGCCGAGGGCGCCGTCACCTACAAGGCGCTGCTGTTCATCCCCTCCAAGGCCCCGGGCCTGTACGGCACCGACGAGTTCCAGCCGGGCCTGCAGCTCTACAGTGCCGGCGTGATGATCATGGACAAGTGCGCCGACCTGCTGCCGGAGGAGTTCAACTACGTCCGGGGTGTGGTGGAGTCCCCGGATCTGAGCCTGAACATCAGCCGTGAGCTGCTGCAGCACGACCGGCAGCTGAAGATCATCTCCGCCAACCTGGCAAAGAAGATCCGCGCCGAGCTGGAGCGGATGCTGAAGGACGAGCGGGAGGAGTACGAGAAGTTCTACCGCAGCTTCGGCCGCCAGCTGAAGATCTGTGCCATGGACAACTACGGCGCCAAGAAGGACCAGCTTCAGGATCTGCTGCTGTTTTACTCCTCCAACCAGAAGAAGCTGGTGACGCTGAACGAGTACGTGGAGCGGATGAAGCCGGAACAGAAGTACATCTACTTCGTCCCCGGCGACAGCGTGGACGCTATTGACCGGATGCCCCAGACGGAGCTTCTAAAGGATCACGACATGGAGATCCTCTACTTCACCGACCGGGCCGACGAGTTCATCGCCGACATGTTCCGCAACTATAAGGACAAGCCCTTCCGCTCCGCTGTGGATGGTGATCTGGACCTGCCGGGGGAGGAGAAGAAGGACGAGACCGAGGCTTATAAGGAGGGCTTTGCTTTCATTAAAGAGGCCCTGGGCGACAAGGTGACGGAGGTGAAGGCTTCCACCCGCCTGAAGACCCACCCGGTGTGCCTGAGCAGCGGTGAGGGAATCACCTTCGAGATGGAGAAGTACTTCGCCGCCGTGCAGCCGGAGCTGGGCATGAAGGCCAAACGCATCCTGGAGATCAATGTGGATCACCCGGCCTTCGTGACCTTTGAGACCACCCGGATCATCGATCCGGAGCGGGCCAAAAAGTACGCCCAGGTGCTCTATAACCAGGCTCTGCTGATCGCCGGATTGCCCATCGACGATCCCAGCGGCTACACCGATCTGCTGTGCAGCCTGTGGAAGTGAGAGATCTCTGACAATTGACACTTTCTTGTATTTTCATTGGAATAATCCGAAAAGTCTGCTATAATCAAAAAAGAGCGGGCATCCGCAAATTCCCCGATGACAACAGAGAGTGCTCCAGGAACCGGTCCGCGGGGCCGCGAGAGGTTCGGAGGTGCGATATGACGAACTATCTGGTCTATGTTCCCGTTTTTCTCATCGGCTATCTGCTGGGCTCTTTGAACCTGGCCTGGTTCCTGGCAAAGCGCCGCGGCATCGATCTGGGCAGCCACGGCAGCGGCAATCCCGGCACAGCAAATGCCGTGATTGTCATGGGTTGGAAGACAGGCGTGCTGGTGGGCGCCCACGACATCGGCAAGGCCGTTCTGGCGGTGTGGCTGTGCAGCAAACTGTTCCCGGCGGTGCCGCATTGCGGCGTGGTGGCGGGCGTAGCCTGCGTGATCGGGCATATGTATCCATTCTACCTGCGTTTCCGGGGCGGCAAGGGATTTGCCTCCTATTTGGGCATGGTGCTGGCGCTGAACTGGCGTTTTGCTTTGATTCTGGTGGCCGCCGTGATAGTGCTGACTTTGGTGACGGATTATATCGTCGTAGGCACCATGGCCACGGTGGTTTCGTACCCCATTTACTGCGCCGTGGAGCGGGGTGCCGTTATGGCGCTGGTGCTGTGCGTGGCCTCGGCCATCATCATCTACAAGCGCCGAATCAACCT